>NZ_CAKASO010000054.1:0-20225 GCF_916862475.1 Nocardioides sp. Leaf374 | reverse complement strand
GTCGTCGCGCTGGGAGGCGGCGCCCTCGGGGCGGCCGTGCTCGGGGTGCTCGCCCTGGGCGTCGCGCCCGCCACGGCGCCCACCGGCGACCGGCGTCCGCCGGCGGCCTCGATCGACCGGCCGGTCGACACCGCGTCCCCGTCGACCTCCTCGCCGCGCTCCGCCGACCCTGCGCCCGCCACCGTGGCCTCGATCGCCTCCGCCGGGCTCGGCCCGGTGGTCGGACCCGCCCTGGGCTGGTCGGTGGCCACCGCCGTCGACCCCGACCGGCGCTGACCCGCACCGAGCCCGACCCGCACCGCTCCCGACCGGCGCCGACCCCCGCCGGCTCGCATCGATCCCGACCGAGGCCGACCCCGACCGGGGCCGACCCGCGCCCGGCCGGACACCGACGCGGCCGGCCGCGGCGGTGGTCCACCCCTCCGGGCCTGCAGCGGTTGCGGGCCACCGGTCATGATGGTGCGGTGAACGACGAGCACCAGCACGGCCAGGCCGACGGCGAGCCCACGCAGCCGGTGGGTCCGCTGCCTCCTGCCGCGCACGACCCGGCGGGGTCCTGGCAGGCGCCGGCGCCCCACGAGGCGCCCGCCGACCGGTCGACCCCGCCCTCCTGGGTGCCCCCGCAGCAGCAGCCGGCGCCCTACCGCGAGCCGTGGGGCGGCTACCCCGCGCCCGGCACCACGCCCTTCCCCGTGGGGGGCTTCGCAGGCCAGCCGGCCCAGCCCGGCGGTCACCCGGGCCAGCCGCACGCGCGCCACGCGACGACCAAGGGACGCGTGAGCGGCTGGGTGTGGCCCGTGGTCGCCGTGCTCGCGCTGGTGGTGGGCGTGCTCGGCGGCGTGGCCGGCAGCGTCGGCTACGAGAACCTGCGCTCCGACGACACCCCCGGCACCGTCGCCGACGGCCTCGCGGGCGTCGACACGGTCACCGAGGCCCCGCTGGCCGCCGAGGACGGCACGGTCGCGGCGGTCGCCGACGCCCTGCTGCCGAGCACGGTGCAGATCGTCGCGGAGTTCGAGGGCCAGGACGGCGGCGCCACCGGGTCGGGCTTCGTGCTCGACCGGCAGGGTCACATCGTCACCAACAACCACGTCGTGGCCGACGCCGCCGACGACGGCGGTCCGATCGAGATCGTCGACCAGGACGGCAACCGCTACGACGCCACCGTCGTGGGCCGCAGCCCCGTCTACGACCTGGCCGTCCTCGTCAGCGAGGAGGCCACCGGGCTGGAGCCCGCCTCGCTCGGTGCGTCCGGCAAGCTCCGCGTCGGCGAGACCGTCGTGGCCTTCGGCTCCCCGCTGGGCCTCAGCTCCACCGTGACCGCAGGCATCGTCAGCGCCCTGCAGCGCCCCGTGACGACCGGCCAGTCGGCCGACCAGTCCTCCTACATCAACGCCGTGCAGACCGATGCCGCCATCAACCCCGGCAACTCCGGCGGGCCGCTGGTCAACCTGCTCGGCCAGGTCGTCGGCGTCAACTCCGCCATCGCCACCACCGGCGGCGGGCTGGGCGGGGAGTCGGGCAACATCGGCGTCGGCTTCGCGATCCCCGTCGAGCAGGTGCGCATCACCGCCGACCAGATCCTGCGCACGGGCGAGGCGAGCTACCCCGTGATCGGTGCCGAGGTGCAGACCGGCGGGCAGGGCGGCGACGGTGCCGAGATCAGCCGGGTCGTGGCCGACGGCGCCGCGGCCGAGGCCGGCCTGGAGGAGGGCGACGTGGTCACCGCGGTCGACGGCGAGCGCGTCACCGACGGCATCGCCCTCATCGTCAGCATCCGCTCGAACCAGCCCGGCGAGACCATCGAGCTCACCGTGCAGCGCGGCGGCGAGGAGCGGCAGGTCGACGTCGTGCTGCGCTCCGAGGTCGGCTGACCCCGGAGGCGTCGGCCGCCTGGCGACGGCCGGCCACGCACCACCACCGCTAGGGCTCGGGGCGCTCGGCGGCCTCGACGTAGGGGTGCTCGTCGACGAACGTGCGGGTCTCGGCGTACATCCGCTCGATGAACTGCTCCAGCTGCTCCGACTCCACGCGCCACTGGCCGCGGCCGCCGATCTTGATCGCCGGCAGGTCGCCGCGGCGCACCAGCGCGTAGACCTGGGCGCTGGAGGTGTTGAGCACCTCGGCCACGTCGGCGAGGGTGAGGAAGCGAGGCGACGCCATGGCCCCATCGTCGCACCTGCCTCCGACGCACGGCACGAGCGGTGGTCCGGACCTGTGGAGAGACGATGTCTGTCTCCGGCGCCGCTGGGCATGATGGCGCCGTGGCCAGGAAACTCGGGAGCACTCCGTCACCACCCCAGCCGTCGGCGGCCCTCGCGCCGCCCGCCGCGCAGCGCACGCGGTCACCGGGGTGGCGCGACCCGCGGCTGTGGATCGGGGTGGCCATCGTGGCGGGCTCCGTCGTGCTCGGTGCGCGCCTGCTGGCCGCGGCCGACGAGACGGTCGCGGTCTGGGCGGCCGCCGACGACCTCGGCCCGGGTGAGCGGATCGACGCCGGCGACCTCGAGGCGCAGCGGGTGCGCTTCGCCGACGACACCGATCTCGCGCGCTACTGGAGCGCCGACGAGGAGCTGCCGGCCGACCTGACCCTGGTGCGGGGGATCGGGGCGGGGGAGCTGCTGCCGCGCCGGTCCACCGGTCCGGCCGGGGAGGCCGACCTGCGCGTCGTGCCCGTCGCGGTCGACCCCGGGCTCGTGCCGAGCGGGGTCGGGCCCGGCGTCGTCGTCGACATCTACGTGCTCGACGGTGCCGGCGCGCTCGCGGAGGGCGACGCGGGCGCGGCGGGAGGCGCCGACGCCGAGGAGAGCCGCATCGAGGGCCTCTCGGTGGTGGGCGTGGCCGCCGACTCCGAGGGCTTCGCCGCCTCGGGCCAGCAGCGTCTCGACCTCGCGATGAGCCCCGAGCAGGCCGACCGGTACTTCGCCCTGCTGGCCTCGCTGGGCGACCCGGTCGTGACCGTGCTGCTGGGGGGCTGACCCGTGCCTGACCGCACCGCCGTCGTCCTGGTCGTCGCCTCCGGGGCGGCGTGGGAGTCCCCGGCGCTGCAGCACCTCAACGCCCGCCCCGGCGTGGTCGTGCTCAAGCGCTGCGTCGACGTCGACGACCTGCTCGCCTCGGCCGCCGCCGGTCAGGCCGACGTCGCCGTGCTCGGCCTGGACTCCCCGGGCCTCGACCTGGCCGCCGTCGACCACCTGCGCCGCCACGGCGTGCGGCCGGTCGCCGTCGTGCCCTCCGCGCTCTCCCCGGAGGCGGCCCGGCTGCGGGCCTCGCGCATCGCGATCTCCTCGATCGTGCCGGAGACGCGCCTCGACTCCCTGCCCGAGGCGGTCACCGCGCCGGAGGAGCCGCCGCCGCCCACACGCCCGGCCGGCGGCGGCGACCCGGTCCCCGCGGCCCCCACCGCGCCGCGTCCCGCTCCGCCGGAGCCCGACTCAGCGCGCGACCGGCCCGCCGCGGCCCCCGCGTCCCCGTCGGCGCCCGGCCGCGTGGTCACGGTGTGGGGCCCCGCCGGCGCCCCGGGTCGTACGACGATCGCCGCCGGTCTCGCGGCGGTCCTGGCCGGGCGCGGCGCGCGCACGGTGCTTGTCGACGGCGACCCCCAGGGAGGGGCGGTGGCCCAGCAGCTGGGCATCCTCGACGAGGTCTCGGGCCTGCTCGCCGCGGCGCGACTGGCCTCGGCGGGCATGGTCGAGGAGCGGTTCGCCAGTGTGCAGCGCTCCCTGGGGCCGCACCTCTCGGTGGTGACGGGCCTGCCGCGTGCCGACCGCTGGGCCGAGGTGAGGGCCGGCGCCCTGGAGCACCTGCTGGAGGTCGGCAGGGAGCAGGCGCAGGTGGTGGTCGACACCGGGTCGAGCCTCGAGGGCGACCTCGGTGCGGAGCTGTCGGGGCGACCGGGGCGCAACCACCTCACCCTGGCCGCCGTCGACGTGGCCGACACCCTCGTGGTGGTGGGCACGCCCGACCCCGTGGGCCTCTCGCGGCTGGCCCGCGGCCTGGCCGAGCTCCACGAGCACACCGGGGGGCGTCCCGTCCACGTCGTGGTCAACCGGATGCGGTCGACCCTCGGCTGGAGCGAGAAGGACGTCGCGGCGATGGTGGCCGGCTTCGGCCGGGTGGAGGGCCTGCACTTCCTGCCCGACGACCGGGCCGGGGTCGACCGCGCCCTCGTCGCGGGTCGCACGCTCACCGAGTCGGGGGACACCCCGCTCGTGCGCGCCCTGGCGCCGCTCGCCGACGCCCTCGTCCCCGACTTGGTGCGCGAGCACGCCTCACCCCGCCCGGGCCGGGGCGCGCGGGCGCGCCGACGCGCCCGGTGAGCCGCGGGCGCGACCCGGCGACCGGTGGGTCCGCCGCCGCGGCGGTCCGCAGCGACTTCAGCGCCCGCAGCACCCTCAGCGCGGGCGGAGGGTGAGCACCTGCGCCGCGCGGCCCACGGGTCCGTGGAGGTCGTGCAGCACGCTGCTGGTCAGCCCGACGCCGTCGGGGCCGAAGACCACCGTGGTGTCGAGGCCCAGCCACACCGGGTCGCCGTCGGCCACCCGCGGCTCGCGCACGAGGTGCACGGTGAGGTCGAGGTTGGGGAAGGCCCACTCCTGCGGCGAGGTGCGCACCGCCAGCCCGTTGGCGGTGTCGACGAGGCCGAGCAGCCGCGCCAGGGCGCTCGCGGGCTCACCGGCCACGAGCGCGGCCGTGGTGGAGATCCACGACCGGCCCCGGCCGGGCTCGACCTCCCCGGCGGCGCGCACGTCGAGGCCGGCGATGTAGCCGCCCGGCCAGACGTCGGTCATGGCTCGCGTCGGCAGGTCGTGGGGCGGTGGGAGCGGCTCCCCGGCCCCGCCGGCGACCACCGAGGTGTCGCCGGTGGCCAGCCGCCACACCCGGGCGCGGGCCGCCGCCCGGCCGGCGCTGCGCAGGGTGGCCTCGACCAGCTCGATGGTGCGGCCCGGGCGCAGCACCTCGACGTCGACCTGCACCTCCTCGGGCCCGATGACCCCGAGGATGTCGACCGACACCCGGCTCACCGTCATCGCCCGCGCGCCGCCGGCAGCACCGGTGGGGCCGGCGGCCCGGGCGGCGGCGTCGCGCTCGACCTCGTGCACCAGCAGGCCCACGAAGGGGCTGATGTGCTGCTCCGCGGTCGACCACGCGCCGCCGGTGAGGTCGGTGGGCAGGAAGCGGCCCTCGGCGAGCCGGTCGAAGAACCGGTCGGGGCGCTCCACGTCGCGGCTCACGCCGCGAAGAGGAGGTAGAGGCCGCCGGCGGTGAAGGCGACCATGACGAAGAGCAGCGGCAGCTGCCCGGTGAGCTGGTGGCGTCGCGGCAGCAGCTTGATGGCCCGGTCGTGGGCGGCGACCACGCCCAGCACGTGGCCCAGCACGACCGCGGCGACCTTCGTGTTGGCCAGCAGCGTGGGGTGGTTGGAGAGCCAGTAGTTCGGCGTCCAGCTGCCGGTGCCGAGCAGGTCGGAGCCGTTGCTCAGCGGGTCGCTGGCCTGGATGAGGGTCTGCTGGCCGTACTCCACCCAGTAGGACAGGTAGTGGGCGATGATGTAGCCGACGATGATCGGGACCACCGAGTGGGCGAACAGCATCGGCAGCGCCCGCCGCGACCGGCCCTCCTCGACGCCGGTGGTCATCGTGCCGAGGGCGAAGAGCCCCCCGACCCCGGCGCAGAAGACGACCAGGCCGATGTTGTTGGCCACGTCGGGCGCCCAGGAGCGGGAGTCGATCCACGCGGTGTTCTGCAGGAAGGAGACCCAGCGCAGGGAGTCGCGGAAGGAGTCGAAGGCGGTGGACCCGAAGAGCACCGCCACCACGGCCACCAGCCCCGGACGCGGCACGAGGGAGTCGAGGTTGGCCAGCGGGCTGCGCAGCAGCACCACCCCGTCGCGCCGGCCCCACACCGAGAGCTTGGCGACGAGGCTGGAGTAGACCTCGAAGGGGTCGGCGCGCTCGTACCAGACGTTGCCGAAGACCGCCCCGCCGACGAGCATGGCCGCGACGTAGACCGCCGCCCACAGCCGCACCGGCCCCAGCTCGGTGGAGTAGGGGTAGACCAGCTCCAGCCACACGAAGGCGAAGAGACCGATCGCCGCCGGCCAGTAGCCGAGCCGCTCGGGGTAGCGCAGCAGGCCGACCTCGGGGTCGCCGCCGGAGATCTTCGCCAGCGCCAGGTTGATCGTGCGGGCCGGGCTGATGGCCTTGAAGACCGGGCCCAGGAGCACCGAGGCGGGCACGATCCCCACCCACAGCCACACGTAGAACATGCCGAAGAAGGGGTTGAGCAGCAGGTCGCGGCCGAAGACCGCGGCGAGCGCCCCCCAGCCGAAGACCGCGAGACCCGCGACGCGCAGGGCCACGCGCCACGGCACGGAGTCGACCACGCGCGTGAGCAGCGGCAGCGGCCGGCCGCTGGTGGCGGCGTCGTAGCGCGGGCTGCGCCACGCCACCGCGAGCACGGTGAAGGAGACCGTCAGCGCCGCCACGGCGCCGGCGATGGCCAGCTCCGGGGAGATGGGCAGGTCCTTGGCGCCGCCGATGCCGTGCGCCTGGGTGACCCGGTCGTCGGTGACCCCGGCGGCGAGGGCCGCTTGGAGGCCGGCGTGCAGGCCGGTCAGGCCCGCCACGGTCAGGAGACCTCGAGCTGCAGGATGGTCAGCCCGAGGTCGTGGGACTCGACCTCGACCACGCCGGGCTGCTCGAAGGTGAGCTCGAGGTCGGTGGTGCCCTCGTCGTACTCCAGCTCCTGCTCGGGGGTGGAGTGCACGTGGATCTCGCCCGGGGCGTCGGCGGTGATCTCGAGGGTGACGGTCTCGTCGAGGGAGACGGGCAGGCGCTGGGCCTCGGGAGAGACGGTGTCGCCCTCGATGGTGATCGGGACGACGGTGCCGGCCGGCTCCTCGGAGCCCTCCGAGGCGGAGCCGGAGGGCGAGGCGCCCGAGCCCCCGGTGGCGCCGGTCGTCGCGCTCGACGTCGCCGCACCGGGGGTGTCGTCGGAGACCGTCTCGGCGTCCCCGCAGCCGCTGGCGAGCAGCAGGACGCAGGTGAGGGCGGCGGACGAGGCCAGCAGACGCATGGTGCGGTTTCCTTCGCAGACGGGGACGTGACGGACCGGGAGAGGTCGGCCGGGGGCCGGCCGTGGTCGACGGCCCGGTGGTGCACGGGCCTCTGACAGAATCGCACGACGAGCAACTCCGGGGAGAGCCGGGCCGGTGGGTTCAGCAGCCCCTCAGCGCGGTCTCAGCGGGTCCTCAGCCCGCCCCCGGCCGGGGGCACCGAGGGCCCGGATCGGCCCCGGTCCCGCCCGCCCCGTCCCGGTGGAGGGACCCCCGTCAGCACAGAGAGGCACCGATGAGTGAGCGTCTGCGGTCGCGGGACCTCGCGTTCCTGACCGAGGAGTCGTTGACCACCCCGAGGCACAACGCGACGGTCGAGATCTTCGAGCCGGGCGACTCGGGCTTCGACTACGACCGGCTGGTGGAGCTCATCGCCGACCGGATCTCCTTCGTCCCGCGCTACCGCCAGCGCGTGCAGAGCGTGCCGGGCTGGCTGGCCAACCCGGTGTGGGTCGACGACGAGCGCTTCGACCTGGGCTACCACGTACGCCGCTCCGCGCTGCCCCGCCCCGGCTCGCTCGACCAGCTGCGCGAGCTGGTCGCCCGCATCGTGTCGCGCCCGCTCGACCGCAGCCGCCCGCTGTGGGAGGTCTACTTCGTGGAGGGCCTCTCCGGTGGCCGGGTGGCCCTGCTCTACAAGTCCCACCAGGCGCTGGTCGACGGCGTCGGCACGGTCGACCTGGCCCAGGTGCTGCTCGACTCCTCCGCGGAGCCGAAGTCGCTGGGCCACGACGACTGGGCGCCGGAGCCCCGCCGCTCCACCCCGGGCCTGGTGGCGGAGGCGCTCGGTGACTCCCTGCGCGACCGCGCGACGGTGGTCGACACCCTGCGCAGCAGCACCGGCGCCCTGACCCGCACCGCCACCGGTGCGGCCGAGCGCGCCGGCCGTGTGGTCGGCGGGCTGACCGGGCGGGGCCAGGCCCCGGAGACCCCGCTGGCCGGCCGGCTCTCCCAGCAGCGGCGCGTGGTCTCAGTGACCACCCAGCTCGCCGACTACCGCCGCATCCGCGACGGGCACGGCGGCACGGTCAACGACGTCATCCTGGCCACGGTCGCCGGCGGCCTGCGGGCGTGGCTGATGACCCGGGGCGCCTCGCTCGGGTCGCTGAGCCAGGTGCGCGCCGTCGTGCCGGTCTCGGTCATCGACCACGAGCTCGAGGCGACCTCCCTCGGCAGCCAGATCGCGCCCCACCTGGTGCAGCTGCCCCTGGGCGAGGCCAGTCCCGTCGTGCGGCTGCACCAGCTGAGCTACTCCTTCCTCTCCCACCAGGAGACCGGCCGCAGCGTCGCCGCCAACCGGCTGGCCGGGATCGCGGGCTTCGCCCCGTCGACCTTCCACGCCATCGGCAGCCGCGTCGCCGCGGCCGAGACCCGCCGGGGCGCGCAGATCACGATCACCAACGTGCCGGGCCCGCAGTCGCCGCTCTACGCCGCGGGCGCCCGCATGCAGGCGACCTACCCCGTGCCGCCGCTCCCGCCGGGCCAGACCCTCGCCTTCGGTGTGACCTCCTACGACGGCGGCGTCTACTACGGGATCACCGCCGACCGCGACAAGGTCCCCGACGCCGAGGTCCTCGGCCAGTGCCTCTCCGAGGCCCTCGACGAGCTGCTCGACACCGTGACCGGCGCCCGCTCGCGGGTGCCACGGGGTCGCCGTCGCGGCGGCGCCGGCACGACGGCCCCCCGGTCGACCCGCAGGGTCACCCGGCCCGCGAGCGGCCGCCCCACCGGCGGCACGACCCCGCCCACCAGCCCGCCCACCAGCCCGCCCGACGGCCCCGCGGGGGAGCAGCAGTGAGCCCCCGCGCCGGTGCGGTCCGTGCCTACGTGCCGCTGACGTCCTCCTCGCTCGCCGCCCTCGTCGCCGCGGGCCGCCTCGAGGGCCCGCTGCGCGCCCACGCGGTGACCGAGGCGCTGCGCGCGGAGTGGCCCGACGGCGACGAGGAGGGCTGGGAGTACGCCGCCCTCATGGCCGCCGCCGCCACGTCGCGCACGCTGCTCACCCCCGCCGACCGGCCGCGACGCGTGGTGCTCGCCGTCGACGTGCCCGCGGTCGAGCCCGTCGCCGGCGACGACCCGACACTGGTCGACGTCGCCGCCGACGTGCCCTGGCGCACCATCGCCTCGGCCCACGTCGACCCGCTCGACGACGCGCCCGACGACGACGACCTCGCGTGGTACGCCACCCAGGAGATCGCCCACCTGCTCTGACCCCCGCGGGGGAGGGGGCCGGGACTCGGAGCCCGGGGCACGGCCTCGTTAGAGTCGCGCCCATGGACGCCCTCACCTTCCCGCCGGCACCCGTCAACGAGCCCAACCTCACCTACGCGCCCGGATCGGCGGAGCGCGAGGCGCTCCAGGCCGAGATCGCGCGGCTGGAGTCGGAGCAGCGCGACCTGCCCGCCCACATCGGCGGCGAGGCGCGCCCCGGCGGCGGGGCCGAGATCCGCGTCGTGCAGCCCCACGACCACCAGCACGTGCTGGGCGTGACCCGCAACAGCACCCGCGCCGACGCCGAGGCCGCGATCACCGCCGCCCAGGACGCCGCTCCCGCCTGGCGTGGAATGGCCTTCGACGAGCGCTGCGCGGTGATCCTCAAGGCCGCCGACCTGCTCGCCGGCCCGTGGCGCCAGCGCATCAACGCCGCCACCGTGCTGGGGCAGTCGAAGACCGCCTTCCAGGCCGAGATCGACAGCGCCTGCGAGCTCATCGACTTCTGGCGCTTCAACGTGCACTACGCCAAGCAGATCCTCACCGACCAGCCCATCGCCAACTCCCCGGGCATCTGGAACCGCACCGACCACCGCCCCCTCGAGGGCTTCGTCTACGCGATCACCCCCTTCAACTTCACCGCCATCGCCGGCAACCTGCCGACCGCGCCGGCGCTGATGGGCAACACCGTGCTGTGGAAGCCCTCGCCGACCCAGCAGCTGGCGGCGTCGCTGACCATGGAGCTGCTCGAGGAGGCCGGCATGCCGCCGGGCGTCATCAACATGCTCCCCGGCGACGGCCTGGAGGTCTCCGAGGTGGCCCTGGCCCACCGCGACCTCGCCGGCATCCACTTCACCGGCTCGACCCCCACCTTCCAGCACCTGTGGCGCACGGTGGGAGAGAACATCGCGGGCTACCGCTCCTACCCCCGCATCGTCGGCGAGACCGGCGGCAAGGACTTCGTGGTCGCCCACCCCTCGGCCGACCCCGACGTGCTGCGCACCGCGCTGATCCGCGGCTCCTTCGAGTTCCAGGGCCAGAAGTGCTCGGCGGCCTCGCGCGCCTACGTCGCCCGCTCGGTGTGGGACCGGATCAAGGACGACCTGGTGGCCGAGGTCGAGGCGATCAGCGTCGGCGACCCCACCGACTTCTCCCACTTCATGGGCGCCGTCATCGACGACCGGGCCTTCGCCAAGCACCGTGCCGCCATCGCCCGCGCCCAGGAGACCCCGCACCTCACGGTGATCGCCGGCGGCCAGACCGACGACTCCACCGGGTGGTTCGTGCGTCCCACGGTCGTGGAGTCGACCGACCCCACCGACGAGATGTTCTCGACCGAGTACTTCGGCCCCATCCTCGTCGTGCACGTCTACGACGACGCCGACTTCGAGTCGGTCGTGCACCAGATGGAGTCCTTCGCCCCCTACGCCCTCACCGGCGCGATCATCTCCCAGGACCGCGCGGCCATCGCCTGGGCCCGCAAGGAGCTGCGCTTCGCGGCCGGCAACTTCTACATCAACGACAAGCCCACCGGCGCGGTGGTGGGCCAGCAGCCCTTCGGCGGCGGGCGCGCCAGCGGCACCAACGACAAGGCCGGCGCCGCGGTGAACCTGCTGCGCTGGACCTCGCCGCGCTCGATCAAGGAGACCTTCGTGCCGCCGACCGACTACCGCTACCCCTACATGGGCTGAGCCCCGGCGCGCACGCCCGCAGACGCCACGAGGCCCCACCGGACGACCGGTGGGGCCTCGTGCTGCGTCGGGCCCTGGTGCGGGACCTGGGTCGACCCGCGGGGGAGTCGTAGGCTCAGGCCTCGAGGGCGGGGTAGTCGGTGTAGCCCTCGGCGCCGCCGCCGTAGAACGTGTCGGGGTTCGGCTCGTTCAGCGGGGCGTCGGTCTGCCAGCGGCGCGGCAGGTCGGGGTTGGCGATGAAGAGCCGGCCCACGGCCACGGCGTCGGCGAGGTCCTGGTCGAGGATGCGCTGCGCATCCTCCTTGGTGGTGACGGTGCCGAAGCCGTCGTTGGCGATGACCACGCCGCCGAACTCCTTGCGCAGACCCTGGATCAGGTCGAGCTCGGGGTCGGCGAGGAAGCTCAGGTAGGCCAGGCCCAGCGGGGCGATGGCCTGCACGAGCGCGGTGTAGGTGGCCTCGACGTCGGAGGGGTCGGTCTCGGTGCAGCCCTGGATGTTGTGGGCCGGCGAGATGCGGATGCCGACCTTCTCGGCGCCGATCTCGGCGGCCACGGCGCGGGTGACCTCGATGGCGAAGCGGGCACGGTTCTCCGGCGAGCCGCCGTAGGCGTCCTCGCGGTGGTTGGAGCCCGGGGCCAGGAACTGGTGGATGAGGTAGCCGTTGGCGGCGTGGACCTCGACCCCGTCGAGACCCGCGTCGATCGCGCCGCGGGCGGCGTCGACGTACTCCTGCACGACCGAGGCGATCTCGTCGGTCTCGATGGCGCGCGGGGTGGGGGAGGGCTTCATGCCCTCGGCGGTGAACATCTCGTCGGGGGTGGCGATCGCGCTCGGCGCGATCAGCTCCTGACCGCCGGTGTTGTCGGGGTGCGCGACGCGGCCCGCGTGCATGAGCTGGGCGACGATGCGGCCGCCGCCGGCGTGCACGGCCTCGGCGACGCGCTTCCAGCCGGCGAGCTGCTCGGCGGTGTGGAAGCCGGGGGTGTTGAGGTAGCCCTGGCCGTGGGCGCTGGGCTGGCTGCCCTCGGTGATGATGAGCCCGGCGGAGGCGCGCTGCGCGTAGTACTCCACGTTGAGGTCACCGGGCACGGTGCCCTCGGCGCGGTTGCGGGTGAGCGGCGCCATCACGAGGCGGTTGGGGAGCTCCCAGTTCTTCACGGTGAGGGAGTCGAAGAGGTCGGCCACGGTGGTGTCAGCTCCTGTACGTCGGGTGCGGTCGGTCACGAGGACGAACGCCCCGGACGCCCCGCCTCATCCCGGTCTCACCCGGGGAGGTGAGAATGGGGCGTGATGAGCACCGCAGCCCTCGCGCCGACCGCCGACACCGCCACCGTGTGGCTGGTGGCGCTGCACCTGGGCGCCCTGCACCCGGTGGAGCAGGCGCTCACCGTGGCACTGGCGTTCGGGCCCTTCCTGGTGCTCGGCGTCGTCGTGGCGCTGCGGCGCCGCTCGGACCGGGCCGCCGAGGAGGCCGCGGGCGAGGAGGTCGCCGACGACGGCGCCCGGGCGGCCCAGGCACCCGACGCCGGCGACGGACCCCGAGGTGCCCCCGGCCGCGACCCCGGCCGCGACTGAGCGACCGGGGCGACCCGGGGCGGCCTCGGTCAGCGGGCGAGGTACTCCCGGCCGACCTTGTTCTCGGCCTTGAGCGCCTTGAGGAGCATGTCGCTGACCAGGCCCTCGATCTTGCCGCCGACCAGCGGGATGCCGACCTTGATCTCCAGGTCGACGGTCTCGGTGGTGACCCCGCCGGCCTCGCGCAGGGTGGCGGTGCCCTTCATCTCGCCGGGCTTGCCCGGGATGGTCACCAGCACGGCGCCGCGGTCGATCGTGCTCCACGACTCGGTCTGCACGATGTTGATCTCGTCGCCGACGAACTTGGTGGCGAAGGAGGGGATGCCCTTGGCCGGCTGCACCTGGTCGATGACGACCTCCATGCCGTCCTCCGGCCGGTCGCCCTTGGGGGTGACGGTCACGGTGCGCGAGAGCACCCGCTGGTAGTCGCAGACCTCCTCGCGGAAGGACCGGTCGGCCAGCATCGCGGCCACCTCGGCCAGGGGGGCGTCGTAGGTCAGGTCGTGCTTGAGTCGCTTGCTCACTTCTCACCTCTCGTGGCCGCGCCGGGGGCGCGGGGCCGCGTGCGTGCGGATCGGTCGGTGCACATCATGCACGGGTGTGCACCGAGTCGGCAGGCCCGACCGGGTGACGTGCGCCCGGTCAGCTCTGCGGGACGTGCGGCCCGATCGCGGGCAGCTCCTCCTCCTCGGCGAGGATCTCGGCGTACGTCGGGTCCTCGAAGGAGATCGGGTCGGGCACCCCGGCGGTGATGCGGGTGCCGTCGGAGCGCACCCCGCCGAGCTGCGGCTCGTCGCCCAGGTGACCCGAGAGCCGGTCGCCGTGGCCGTCGAGCGCGACCACGAGCGGGGCGCCGGCGCGCACGACGTGCTCGCGGCCCGCGACCGCGATCTCCACGTCGGGGGCGTCGTCGCCGTCGAGGGTGAAGCTGATCGCGGCCTCGGTGAGCTCCACGCGCACCCGGGTGCCGCGCCAGGTGACCGCGAACCGCAGCCGGCCCCAGGCGTCGGGCAGCCTTGGGTCGAAGGACAGCCGGGGACCGCGGTCGCGCATGCCGCCGAAGCCGAAGACCAGCGCACTCCACACGCCGCCGGTCGAGGCGATGTGCAGGCCGTCGACGGTGTTGCCGTGCAGGTTGCACAGGTCGACGTAGAGCGACTGCAGGAAGTACTGGAACGCGACCTCGTGGTAGCCCACCTCGGCGGCCATCACCGACTGCACGACCGCAGACAGCGTGGAGTCGCCGGTGGTGATCGGGTCGTAGTACTCGAAGTCGGCGCGCTTCTCGGCCGCGGTGAAGCGGTCGCCCTGGAGGAAGAGCGCGAGCACGACGTCGGCCTGCTTGAGCACCTGGAAGCGGTAGATCACCAGCGGGTGGTAGTGCAGCAGCAGCGGGCGCAGCTCGTCGGGGGTGCGCGAGAGGTCCCAGACCTCCCGGTCGAGGAAGAAGTCGTCCTGCGGGTGGATGCCCAGGCCCTCGTCGAAGGGGATGTGCATGCCGGCCGCACAGCGACGCCACTCCTCCACCTCGTCGTCGCCGAGGTGCAGCCGGCCCACCAGGCGTGCGTGCTCGACGGGGTGCTCGGCGCGCAGCAGCTCGACGGCGGCCACGGCCTGCTCGAGGTTGTAGCGCGCCATGACGTTGGTGAAGAGGTTGTTGTTGACGACCGTCGTGTACTCGTCGGGGCCGGTCACGCCGTGGATGTGGAACGACAGCGAGCCGTTGCTGCGCCAGAAGCCGAGGTCGACGTACATCCGCGAGGTCTCGACGAGCACGTCGATGCCGTCGCGCACGAGGAAGCCGGTGTCGCCGGTGGCCGCGACGTACTGCGTCAGGGCGTAGGAGACGTCGGCGTCGATGTGGACCTGGGCGGTGCCGGCGGCGTAGTAGGCCGAGGCCTCCTCGCCGTTGATGGTGCGCCAGGGGAAGAGCGCACCGCTCTGCGCCATCTCGCGGGCCCGGTGGCGCGCGGCGGGCAGCATCCGGGTGCGGAAGTGCAGCAGGTTCCGGGCCAGGTGGGGCTGGGTGTAGGTGAGGAAGGGTGCGACGTAGATCTCGGAGTCCCAGAAGTAGTGCCCCTCGTAGCCCGAGCCGGTCACCCCCTTGGCCGGCACGCCCTGCTGGTCGGCGCGCGCGCTGGCCTGGGCCAGGGAGAAGAGGTTGAAGCGGATCGCCTGCTGGGTGGCGAGCGTCTCGTCGACGTCGGTGCCGTCGGCGGCCTCCACCTCGACGTCGGCGGCCGACCAGAACCGGTCGAACCACGCGCGCTGCTCGGCGTGGTAGTGGGCCACGCCGTGCAGCGCGGCGCGGTCGAGGGTGCGGTCGCAGCGGTCGGCCAGCTCGCGCACGGGCACGCCGCGCGAGGTGTGGTAGGCCACCGTCTTCTCCAGGCGCACGGTGCGGCCCTCGCGGGCCTCGACGCGGAAGACCATCTTGGTGAGGTCCTCGTCGTCGCGCAGGATCACCTCGGGCTCGTCCTCCGACTCCAGCCGGTGGTCGGCGCCGACCGCGATGGTCATCTTGGAGTTGGCGCACATGTAGCCGAGCATCATCCGGTCGTGGCGCGCGTAGCTGAGCCGCGGCAGCAGCACCCGGTCGTCGAACGACGCGGCCTTGCGCGGGTCGACGCCCTCGCCCATCGACTGCGAGGAGACGTGGTACTCGTCCTTGCCGTCCTGGCGGTTGAGCACCTGCGAGGAGATCACGATCGGGGCGTCGCCCTCGAGCATCGTGACCTCGAAGGTCATCACCGCGAGGTGGCGCTGGGTCATCGAGACCATGCGGGAGGACTCGACCTTGACCCGCTTGCCCGAGGGGGTGCGCCACACCAGCGAGCGGCGCAGCACGCCGTCGCGGAAGTCGAGGCTGCGCTCGTAGTGCTCGAGGTCGGCGGTGCCGATGGTGAGCGGCTCGTCGTCGACGTAGAGCTTCATCAGCTTGGCGTCGGGCACGTTGACGATGGTCTGGCCGGTGCGGGCGAAGCCGAACGCCGCCTCCGCGTGGCGGATCGGCCAGGTCTCGTGGAAGCCGTTGACGAAGGTGCCGTGGGCGTAGGCGTCGCGGCCCTCGGCGGGGTTGCCGCGCATGCCGAGGTAGCCGTTGGCGACGGTGAAGAGGGTCTCGGTGACCCCGAGGTCGTCGGGGTCGTAGGCGCGCTCGACCAGGCGCCACGGGTCGACGGGGAAGCGGCTGCGGTCGACGGGGTCGGCCGCGACGTGGCGGCCGTGGCTGCCCTGGGCCTGACCCTGCCCGGGGGTGCGCGCGCTCACGGGACCAGCTCGGCGAGGTCGGCGACGACCAGCGTGGCCCCGGCGCCGGTGAGCACCTCGGCACCGGCGCCGCGGTCGACGCCGACCACGACCGCGAACCCGCCGGCCGCGCCGGCGCGCACGCCGGACACGGCGTCCTCGAGCACCACGGCCGAGCCCGGGTCGGCGCCCAGCACGGTGGCGGCGTGCACGAAGGTGTCGGGGGCCGGCTTGCCCGGCAGGCCGAGCTCCTCGGCCACCGCGCCGGACACGACGGTCGCGAAGCGGTCGGCCAGGCCGGCGGCCTCCAGCACGGCGGGGGCGTTGGCCGAGGAGGACACGACCGCCAGCGGCGTGCCGAGGTCGCGCAGGTGGTCGAGCAGTGCCACCGAGCCCGGGAAGGCGGTGACGCCGTCGCGTGCGAGCACGGCGTTGAAGGCGTCGTTCTTCCGGTTGCCCAGGCCCTTGACGGTGGGCGCCCGGTCGGGGGCGCCGGAGTCGGTGGCCTCGCCCTCGGGCAGCGTGATGCCGCGCGAGGCCAGGAAGTCGCGCACGCCGTCGTAGCGGGGCTTGCCGTCGACGTGGGCGAAGTAGTCGGCCTCGGTGTAGGCCGACCAGTCGCCCGCGGCGTCCTCGGAGCGGTGCTCGGACAGGAAGGCGTTGAACATCTCCGACCAGGCGCGCATGTGCACCTCGGCGGTCGGGGTGATCACGCCGTCGAGGTCGAAGAGCACGGCGGCGTGCGCCGACCAGTCGACCGGGGTCGTGCCGGCGGGCTCGGGCGGGGTCGCGGGAGTCGTCACCGCAGCAGGGTAGGCCGCGCGTGTGTCGCGGGTGTGAAGGCCCGGCGTACGCAGGTCGGGACGGTGACGGGCGCAACGCCGCGGCGGACGTAGGCTGCTCGGCATGGACGACCAGCCGGACCTGAAGCCCCGCTCCCGCGACGTCACCGACGGCCTCGAGAGAGCGGCCTCGCGCGGCATGCTCCGCGCGGTCGGCATGGGCGACGACGACTGGGAGAAGCCCCAGATCGGCGTGGCGTCGAGCTGGAACGAGATCACCCCCTGCAACCTCTCGCTCGACCGGCTGGCCAAGGCGGTCAAGAACGGCGTGCACGCCGCCGGCGGCTACCCGCTGGAGTTCGGCACGATCTCGGTCTCCGACGGCATCTCGATGGGCCACGAGGGCATGCACTTCTCGCTGGTCTCCCGCGAGGTCATCGCCGACTCGGTGGAGACGGTGATGATGGCCGAGCGCCTCGACGGCTCGGTGCTGCTGGCCGGCTGCGACAAGTCGCTGCCCGGCATGATGATGGCCGCGGCCCGCCTCGACCTGGCCTCGGTCTTCCTCTACGCCGGCTCGATCATGCCCGGGCAGGTCGACGGCAACGACGTCACGATCATCGACGCCTTCGAGGCCGTCGGCGCCTGCCTGGCCGGCAAGATCACCCGCGAGGAGGTCGACCGCATCGAGCGGGCCATCTGCCCCGGCGAGGGCGCCTGCGGCGGCATGTACACCGCCAACACGATGGCCGCCGTCGGCGAGGCCCTCGGCATGTCGCTGCCCGGCTCGGCCGCCCCGCCGGCCGTCGACCGGCGCCGTGACGGCTTCGCCCACCGCTCCGGCGAGGCCGTGGTCGAGATGCTGCGCCGCGGGATCACGGCGCGCCAGATCATGACCATGGAGGCCTTCGAGAACGCCATCACCGTCGTCATGGCCCTCGGCGGCTCCACCAACGCCGTGCTGCACCTGCTGGCCATCGCCCGCGAGGCCGAGGTCCCGCTGACCATCGACGACTTCAACCGCATCGGCGACAAGGTCCCGCACCTGGCCGACCTCAAGCCCTTCGGCCGCTACGTCATGAACGACGTCGACAAGATCGGCGGCATCCCGGTGGTCATGAAGGCGCTGCTCGACGCGGGCCTCATGCACGGCGACTGCCTCACCGTCACCGGCCGCACCATGGCCGAGAACCTCGAGGCCCTCGCGCCGCCGGCCCTCGACGACGACGTCATCCGCCGTCTCGACCGCCCGATCCACGCCACCGGCGGGCTCACCATCCTCAAGGGCTCGCTGGCCCCCGAGGGCGCCGTCGTGAAGTCGGCCGGCTTCGACGAGTCGGTCTTCTCCGGCACCGCCCGCGTCTTCGACGGCGAGCGCGCCGCCATGGACGCCCTCACCGCCGGGCAGATCACCGCCGGCGACGTGGTCGTCATCCGCTACGAGGGCCCCAAGGGCGGCCCCGGCATGCGCGAGATGCTCGCCATCACCGGCGCGATCAAGGGCGCCGGCCTGGGCAAGGACGTCCTGCTGCTCACCGACGGCCGCTTCTCCGGCGGCACGACCGGCCTCTGCGTCGGCCACGTCGCCCCCGAGGCCGTCGACGGCGGCCCGATCGCCTTCGTGCGCGACGGCGACCGGATCACCCTCGACGTGCTCAACCGCAGCCTCGAGGTCGAGCAGGGCGACGACTGGGAGTCGCGCAAGGAGGGCTGGGCGCCCCGCGAGCCGAAGTACACCCGCGGCGTGCTGGGCAAGTACGCCCGCACCGTCGCCTCCGCCGCGCACGGCGCCGTCACCGGCTGAGCCGGGTGAGCGTCCCGCGACGGGCGCCGAGCGAGCGCCGGGCGCTGCTCGGCGCCCTCGCCGGGCTGGTCGCGCTGGTGCTCGCCGCGGGCCTGGTCACCCACCTGCCGCGGTGGCTCGCGGGTGACGACCCGGTCGCGGAGGGCGTCGGGCGCCCCGGTGCGGCCCCGGGGGCGGGCCCGGGCCCGGGCGGCGGCCGCGGCGACCGGCGTACGCCGGAGCAGGTGCGGGCCGCCAACGCCGCGACGCTGCTGCCCAACGGCACACGCCGCGTCTTCGGCGCCGACGACTTCCTGGTGGCCTACTACGGCACGGCGCAGACCCCCGCCCTCGGGGTGCTCGGGGAAGGAGCGCCCGAGCAGGTGCGCGAGCGCCTCGACGCCGCGGCGCGGCCCTTCGCCCGCCCCGGCTCGCCCGTGCAGCCGGTCTACGAGCTCATCGTGACCATCGCCGACGCCGGGCCCGGTGACGACGGCGACTACGCCCACGACGTGCCGCGCGCCGAGGTGGAGCGCTGGATCGCCGCGGCGCGCCGGCACGACGCGCTGCTGCTGCTCGACCTGCAGCCGGGCCGCACCGGCTTCCTCGACACCGCGGGCCGCTGGGAGTGGGCGCTGCGCGAGCCCCACGTCGGGCTCGCCCTCGACCCCGAGTGGCGGATGGGGCGCCGCGAGGTGCCCGGGCAGGTCATCGGCAGCGTCGGCGCCCGCGAGGTCGACCGCACCTCGGCCTGGCTGGCCGGGCTGGTGCGCCGCTGGGAGCTGCCGCAGAAGCTCTTCGTGCTCCACCAGTTCCGCACCGACATGGTGCGCGGCCTCGCGGCCGTCACCTCCCGCCGGGAGCTGGCGACGGTGCAGCACGTCGACGGCTTCGGCGCGCCGCGCGAGAAGCTCGCGACCTACCGCGCGGTCGTGCGTCCGCATCAGTTCCGGCGCGGCTTCAAGCTCTTCTACGACGAGGACGTCGACCTGATGGGCCCGCGCGAGGTGCACGCGATCCGGCCCGCGGTGAGGTTCGTGAGCTACCAGTGAGCCACCCGTGAGCCACCCGAGGAGGTCGGGCCACCTCCACCGCGACCCCGGGCGGGTAACCGGGCGCCGCGGGTACCACCGCCCCGACCTCCACCCAGTGGAAGCCCGCGGGAAGGTGGCGCGGCCCCGACGGTTCGACCGGGCGTGCCTGAGGTGACGACCGAGCCATCACGCCCGCCCACGACGACGCCGCGTCGGCCCGGTGGCGGTGGCCGGCTGCGCGACCAGCTCCTCGCCCTCGGACCCCACGACGGCGCGCACCGCGTCGCGGCCCGCGCGGGGGTCTCGATCCTCGTGCCGCTGCTCGTGCTGCTGGCCGCGGGTCGTCTCGAGTGGGCGCTCTACGCCACCTTCGGCGCCTTCGCCGCGCTCTACGCCCGCGACCGCGGCGGCGCCGAGCGACGCCGCATGCAGCTCACGCTCGCGACGCTCCTGGTGCTCGCCGTCGGGCTCGGCACGGTCGTGGCGACCTCCCCGCAGCGCGCCTGGCTGGCCGTGCCGCTCGCGGCCGGGGTGGCCGCGCTCGGCTCCACGCTCTCGGACCGCCACGCCTGGCACCCGCCCGGGGCGCTCTTCCTCGTCTTCGCCTTCGGCGCCACCGCCTCGGTGCCCTCCACGGCGGGCGACGTGCCGGTCGCTCTGGGCGTGGCGGCCGCCTCCGCCGCGCTCGCCGTGGTCGTCGGGGGCCTCGGCGCGGCGGTGCGCGCCAGGCGGGGCGGGTCGGGCGCCGCCGGTGGGCCCGGTGCAGCGGTCGGTGCGCAAGC
>NZ_CAKASO010000053.1:0-21778 GCF_916862475.1 Nocardioides sp. Leaf374 | reverse complement strand
TGGTCAGCTGCGCGACGTGCGGAGCGAGCAGACCGACGAGCGAGTCGTCGACGATGACCACCTGGTCCTCGGCGTGGTTGGCGACGTAGACCAGCTGCTCGGGGAAGAGACGGATGTTGAGGGTGTGCAGCACGGCCCCCATCGACGGCACCGCGAGGTAGGCCTCGAGGTGCTCAGCGTTGTTCCACTGGAAGGTCGCCACGCGCTGGTCGCCCTCGACGCCGAGCGCGCGCAGCGCGTTGGCCAGCCGGCCCACGCGCTCACCGAGCTCGGCGTAGGTGCGGCTGCGGGTGCCCCCGGCGGTGGCGGTGACCACCTCGGAGTCGGGGTGCACGGTGGTCGCGTGCCGCAGCACCGCGCCGATCGTGAGCTGGTCGTCCTGCATGGTGCTGCGCATGGAGTGCCTTCCGGTCGTGACGAGCTGTGGTCTCGGTCACGATCCTGCCACCGCGGGCTAGGAGGACGGGAGGGCGGCCGCGCGCACCTTGGCGGCCAGCGTCCCGGCGGAGTCGGGCGTGCCACCCTGCTCGGCGATCCAGGCGTAGACCTCCTCGCGCTCGGCGTGGCACATCAGCCCCACGACGTCGCCGGGCAGCGCCTGCCCCACGAGGGCCGAGAGGCAGGCCACCTCGGTCGGGTACGCCGGCACCCCGGTGACCCCGACCCGCTCGGCCCCGCCGCGCATCAGGTCCTCCAGCTCGGCGGCCGTGCGCCCGCGGAAGTACTTCTCCTTGTGACCGATGGCCACGACGTCGCTGTCGCGGGCGGCGATCTCGCCCAGCTTCTCGATCAGCTCGTCGGTGCGGTCGCCCACCACCCCGAGGCCCAGCAGCAGCCGCGAGCCGGGCGCCCGCACGCCGTTCATGATCTCGAAGAGCGCCTCGAGGCCGGCCTCGTTGTGGGCCAGGTCGATGACGACCGAGACCTCGCCGACGCTGAAGAAGTTCATCCGCCCCGGGTTGTGCTCGGCGTCGGGGCGGAAGGTGCGCAGCCCCTCGACCACCACGTCGCGGGGCACCCCCACGGCCAGGGCCGCCGAGGCCGCCGCGAGGGTGTTCTCGACGTTGAAGCGCGACAGGCCGGCCAGGGTCATCGGCACCTCGACCAGCTCCACGAGCGGGTCGGGGTCGGAGCTGGCGGTGAGCACGCAGACCCAGCCGTCGATGACGGTCGTGGCGCGCCCGCGCACCGACAGCACCTCGCGGATGGCCGGGGAGTCGGGGTCGCGGGAGAACACCCACGGCCGGGCCTTGATCTCGTGGCGCATGGCCAGCACCCGGGGGTCGTCGCCGTTGAGCACCGCCCAGCCGCTGCGCCGGGTGATGCGCGGCACCACGCCCTTGACCTCCGCGAGCTGGTCGAGGGTGTCGATGCCGTGGAGCCCGAGGTGGTCGGCCGAGACGTTGGTGACCACCGAGACGTCGTTGCGGGTCAGTCCGATGCCCTTGAGCAGGATCCCGCCGCGGGCGGTCTCGGTGACGGCGAGCTCGACCTGCTCGTGGGCCAGGATCCGGCCCGCCCCGGAGGGGCCGGAGTAGTCGCCGGCCTCGACCATCTCGCCGTCGATGTAGATGCCGTCGGTGTTGGACCAGCCGACCAGCTTGCCCCAGGTGCGGCCGATGTGGGCGACCATGCGCGAGGTCGTGGTCTTGCCGTTGGTGCCGGTGACCGCCACGACGGGGATCCGCGGCACGATCGTGTGCGGCGGGGCGCCGGCGGGGCTCGCGGCCACCTGGCGGGCCGCGGCGCTGACCGCCTCCTCCAGGTCGACGGTGGAGTCGGCGTCGGGCAGCGCGTCGAGCACCGCGGCGACGGCGCGTCCCATCTCCTGGGCCCGCTCGCGGTGGGCCCAGGGGTAGGCGACCACGATCCGCTCCGGGTCGCTGCTGGGCCGCACCCGCACCGCCAGGCGCGACGTACCGCTCTCGACGGCGATCGCCCGCACCAGGCGGCCCACCGCCCGCAGGGCGAAGCGCTGTCGGAACCCGGAGTGCGCCGAGCCCGGTCGGGCGTTGCGCAGGCCGATGCGCCGCGCGAAGCGGGCCGCGGTGGCGTCGGGCGCGGCCGAGAGGGCCGCGATGTCGAGGGTCAGCTTGATCGCCGCCCGGGGGAAGTAGAGGTTCGGTCCCTCCAGGACCCGGATCTCGACGAGGGAAGTCACCCGCGCGACGCTACCGGGTGGGCGGCCTCAGCCGCCCATCGCGTGGAAGCCGCCGTCGACGTGGACGATCTCGCCGGTCGTCGCGGGGAAGAAGTCCGACAGCAGGGCCACCACGGCCTTGGCGGTCGGCTCCTGGTCGGTGTTGTCCCAGCCCAGCGGTGCCTTGGTCGACCACATCTGGTCGAGGTCCTCGAAGCCGGGGATGGCCTTGGCGGCGAGCGTCTTCAGGGGGCCGGCGGCCACCAGGTTGACCCGGATGCCCTCCGGGCCCAGGTCGCGGGCCAGGTAGCGCGAGCAGGACTCCAGCGCCGCCTTGGCCACGCCCATCCAGTCGTAGGCCGGCCAGGCCACCGTGGCGTCGAAGGTGAGCCCGACGACCGAGCCGCCTCCGCCCATCAGCGGCCGGCACGCGTCGGTGAGCGACTTCAGGGAGTAGGCGGAGACCTGCACAGCCTGCGACACGTCCTCCCAGGGCCCCGACATGAACTTGCCGCCGAGCAGCGTGTCGGGGTTGCCGTAGGCGATGGAGTGCACCACGCCGTCGAGACCGTCGACGTGCTCGCCGACCAGCTCGGGCAGGCGGGCCAGGTGGTCGGGGTCGGTGACGTCGAGCTCGAGGACCGGCGGCTCCACCGGGAGCCGCTTGGCGATGCGCCTGGTGATGTTGAGCGCGCGCCCGAAGTTGGAGATGAGCACGGTGGCGCCCTGCTCCTGGGCGACCTTGGCGGTGGCGAAGCCGATGGAGGAGTCCATCGTCACCCCGGCCACCAGGATCCGCTTGCCGTCGAGAATGCCCATCGTGTGCTCCTTGTGGTCCGGTGCGCCGCGACCGTGGGGGCCGCGCGCTGCTGGTCTGCTGGGTGGTGCCGGGACGCCGGCGGGGGCGCTGCTGGTGGGCCGGGGCGGGGTGGGGTGGGGTGGGGTGGGGCTCAGTGCCCCATGCCGAGGCCGCCGTCGACGGGGATCACCGCGCCGGTGACGTACGCCGCACCGGGCCCGGCCAGCCAGGTGACGGTCTGCGCGACCTCCTCGGCGGCGCCGAGGCGTCCGAGCGGGATGCGCGCCTTGTACTCCGCCTGCTGCTCCTCGGGGAGCGCCGCGGTCATGTCGGTCTCGATGAAGCCGGGCGCCACCACGTTGGTGGTGATCGAGCGCGACCCCAGCTCGCGGGCCAGCGACCGGGCCATGCCGACGAGGCCGGCCTTGGAGGCGGCGTAGTTGACCTGGCCGGGCGATCCCAGGAGGCCGACCACGGAGGAGATCAGGATGATGCGTCCCCGACGCAGGCGCAGCATGCCCTTGGCGGCGCGCTTGGCCAGGCGGAAGGAGCCGGTGAGGTTGGTGTCGATGACGCTCGACCAGTCGTCCTCCGACATGCGCAGCAGCAGGGTGTCGGCGGTGATGCCGGCGTTGGCCACCAGCACCTCCACGGGGCCGTGCGCGGCCTCGATCTCGGTGAAGGCGGCGTCGACCGCTGCGGCGTCGGTGACGTCGCAGCGCACGTCGAGGACGCCCTCGGGGGCGCCTCCGCTGCGGGTGGTGACCGCCACCTTGTCGCCCTGGGCCAGGAAGGCCTCGGCGATCGCCCGGCCGATGCCGCGGTTGCCACCGGTCACCAGGACCGAGCGGGGCTCGCGGGCGGGCGGCGCGGTGGGGTCGCCGTGGGGGGCCGGGGCCGGTGTCGTTTCGCTCACGTCGCCCGACGCTAGCGATTACCGCGGGGTAGACCTACGCCGCGCGGAGCGGCGTGGGTCACCTGCGGGCCTGCTGCGGCCCGGGGCGGGTCACTCGTCCTCGAGGCGGAAGCCCACCTTCATGCCGACCTGGAAGTGCTCGACCTGGCCGTCCTTGACCTGTCCGCGCACCTGGGTCACCTCGAACCAGTCGAGGTGGCGCAGGGTCTTGCCGGCCCGCTCGACGCCGTTGCGGATGGCCGCGTCGATGCCCTCGGGCGAGGTGCCGACGATCTCGGTGACGCGGTAGGTGCGGTTGCTCATGGTGCCTCCGTGGGTGGTGTGCCGGGCTGCGCGGGTCGGAGCCGGGCTCGGCGGTGGAGCCGCAGCAGCGGGCCGGGCCGTGGGCCGATGCTAGGGCCTGCGCACCGGGTCGGGTGCTCACCCCTCCCGACGTACGATGGGAGCCATGGCCCGGGACCGCACACGCACCGACGACGCCGTCCGCATCACCACCGCCGCGGAGAGCCGCAACGCCGACATCGCGGTGCGCCAGAAGCGCTACCTGCTGTCGATGAGCCTGCGCTCGCTGTGCTTCGTGGGGGCCGTCATCGCCGGCTTGGCCGGGGCCGACTGGCTGTGGCCGTTCCTCATCGCCGGCGCCCTGATCCTGCCCTACCTCGCCGTGGTCATGGCCAACGCCACCGCCACCCGCGCCGACGGGTTCGCCCTGCGCGACACCGCCTACGGCGCCCCCGAGCTCGAGTCCGGCGCTCGCCGGCAGCTCTGATGGGCGGCCCGGACCCCGACACCTGCTCCGCCAAGGGGTGCCGGAGCACGGCGGCGTGGGCGCTGCTGTGGAACAACCCCAAGCTCCACACCGCCGAGCGTCGCAAGACGTGGCTGGCCTGCGACGAGCACCGCGGGTCGCTGTCGGACTTCCTCGCCGCGCGGCAGTTCCTGCGCGACGTGGAGCCGCACCAGCCCGCCTGAGCCGACCCGTTGCCGCCCTGGGCCGACCCGGGGGCACTCCCGCGCCCGACGCGGCCCGGGTCGGGGCTCAGCCCCCGATGGCCGACATGGGGCGGTCGGGCTGCAGGAAGCTCTGGTCGTCGATGCCGTGGCCGGCGAGCTTGCCGCGCATGGCGATGACCCAGCGGTCGGCCAGCTCGCGGTCGGAGGCCCCCTCGCGCATCGCCAGGCGCAGGTCGGACTCCTCGCGGGCGAAGAGGCAGTTGCGCACCTGGCCGTCGGCGGTGAGACGCACCCGGTCGCAGTCGCCGCAGAAGGGGCGGGTGACCGACGCGATGACCCCGACGGTGCCCGGTCCGCCGTCGACGGTGAAGAGCTCCGCGGGGGCGCTGCCACGCGGCTCGCTGGCCGGGGTCAGCGTGAAGGACCGCTCGAGGGCGGCGAAGATCTCGTCGGCGGTGATCATGCCCTCGCGGGTCCAGCCGTGCTGGGCGTCGAGGGGCATCTGCTCGATGAAGCGCAGCTCGTAGCCGCGCTCGAGGCACCACGCGAGCAGCTCGGCGGCCTGGTCGTCGTTCTGGCCCCGCAGCAGGACGGCGTTGACCTTGACCGGTCCCAGGCCCGCCTGCTGGGCGGCGGCGAGGCCGGCGACGACGTCGTGGAACCGGTCGCGGCGGGTGATCTCGCGGAAGGTGTCGGCACGCACGGTGTCGAGGCTGACGTTGACGCGGTCGAGGCCGGCCTCGGCCAGTGCGGTGGCGTTGCGGGCCAGACCGAGCGCGTTGGTGGTGATGGAGATGCCGAGGTCGGGTCCCAGCGCGCGGGTGCGCCGCACGATGTCGACCAGACCGCGACGCACCATCGGCTCGCCACCGGTGAAGCGCACCTCCTCGATGCCGAGGTGCTCCACGCCGATCCCGATCAGGCGCACGATCTCGTCGTCGGTGAGCAGCTTGTCGTTGCTCAGCCAGTCGAGACCCTCCTCCGGCATGCAGTAGGAGCAGCGCAGGTTGCACTTGTCGGTGAGCGAGACGCGCAGGTCGGTCGCGACGCGGCCGTACCGGTCCTCCAACAAGGTGAGTGCCATGCCTCCACCCTACGTGGGGCCCGTCACGCGGGCGGGGCGCACCGCCCCGCGGGATGCCCGGCGGGGTGGAACGGCCCGATAGCCTCGGGGTGTGCGCTCGCTCCGCTTCCTCCTCAGCCGACGGTGGGCCCTCTTCGCGCTGGCCATCGTCGTGGTCGCGACGGCGACGTGGTGGCTGGGCCAGTGGCAGTTCCACCGGCTCGACGACCGCAAGGAGAGCAACGCCGTGGTCCGGGCCAACGAGGACCAGGCCCCCGCACCGGTGGGCGAGGTGCTCGGCACCGACACCGAGGTCGGCGAGGCCGACGAGTGGCGCGTCGTGAGCGCCACCGGCACCTACGACACCGACGACACCGTCATCGTGCGCTACCGCACCCGCGACGGCGCCTCGGGCGTCGACGTCGTCGTGCCGCTGGTCACCGACTCGGGCACGTCGCTGCTGGTCGACCGCGGGTGGATGGCCACCGACGCGCGTGGCCTCGACACCGCCGACGTGCCCGACCCGCCCGCCGGCGAGGTGACGGTGACCGGCTACGTGCGCGCCGACGGCAGCGGCGACAGCACGGCGGTCGTCGACAACGCCACCCGGGCCGTCTCGGCCGAGGCGATCGGGCAGGCCCAGCAGCGCGAGGTCTACGACGGGTTCGTCGAGCTGCGCTCGGAGGACCCCGCCCCGGCCACCGCGCTGGAGCCGGTCGAGCTGCCCGAGCTCGACAACGGACCCCACTTCTTCTACGGCCTGCAGTGGTGGTTCTTCGGGCTGCTGGCCATCTTCGGCTTCCTCTACCTCGCCTACGACGAGTGGCGCGGCGGTCGCAGCGGCGACCGGCCCGCGGCCGGCGGACCGAAGCCCCCCAAGGTCCGCAAGGAGAAGCGCACCAACCATCCCTACGCCCGCATGCGCGCGGAGGCCGAGGACCGCGAGGCCGCCGAGCGGGAGCGTCAGCGCGAGGACGCCTGAGCCGGTGGCTCGCCGCCGACCGGGACGGCGAGGGCCGGTCAGAGGGTGCGGAGCAGGCCGCCGTCGACGGGCAGCATGACGCCGCTCACGTAGGAGGCGGCCGGTGAGAGCAGCCAGGCGGCGGCGCGACCGAACTCCGCCGGGTCGCCCTGGCGGCCCAGCGGGATCGACGCGATCGCGGCGGCGCGGGCGCGGTCGGGGTCGCCGGTGGCGGCGTCGAGCTCGACGAGACGGTCGGTGGCGACCCGCCCCGGGAGCAGGCCGTTGACCCGCACCCCGCGCGGTCCGAGCTCGTCGGCCAACGTCTTGGCGACCATGGCGAGCCCCGGTCGCAGCCCGTTGGAGACCGCCATCGAGGCCAGTGGCTGACGCACGCTGCTGGAGAGCACCATGGCCAGGGCTCCCCCGGCCGGCAGGGCCACCCCGACCTCGCGCGCGAGTCGCACCGCGCCGAGGAACACCGAGGCGAAGGCGTCGGTCCACTGGGCGTCGTCGATGTCGGTCACCGCGCCCTTCGGCGGCCCGCCGACACTGATCAGCGCGCCGTCGACGCGGCCCCAGGCCGTGCGGGCCGCGTCGAGCAGCCGCGCCGGGGTGTCGGCGTCGGCGTTGTCGGCCGCGACCCCCACCACACGGCCCTCGATGCTCGCGTCGGCGTCGCGCCAGGCGGCCAGGGCGGCGTCGAGGGAGTCCTGGCTGCGGCCGGAGACCACGACCCGGGCGCCCTCGGCGAGCAGCACCTCCGCGGTGGCACGACCCAGGCCGCGGGAGCCGCCCGTGACGAGGTGGACGGTGTCGCGCAGACCGAGATCCATGGTCAGACTCCTGCGGTGTCGGAGGTGGTGTCGTCGACGAACTGGGTGCGGTAGAGGTCGGCGTAGAGCCCGCCCTCCGCCAGCAGCTCGTCGTGGGTGCCGCGGGCGACGATACGACCCTCGTGCAGCACCAGGATGAGGTCGGCCTGACGGATCGTCGAGAGCCGGTGGGCGATGACCAGGGACGTGCGCCCCTCGAGCGCGGCGTCGAGCGCGCGGTGCACGGCCGCCTCCGACTCGCTGTCGAGGTGGGCGGTCGCCTCGTCGAGGACCACCACCGAGGGAGCCTTGAGCAGCAGCCGGGCGATCGCCAGGCGCTGCCGCTCCCCGCCGGAGAGACGGTAGCCGCGGTCGCCGACCACGGTGTCGAGACCGTCGGGCAGCCGGCGCACGAGCCCGGCGATCTGCGCGGCCTCCAGCGAGGCCCAGATGGCGTCGTCGTCGGCGTCGGGCCGGGCGTAGACCATGTTGGCCCGGATCGTCTCGTGGAAGAGGTGGGCGTCCTGGGTGACGTAGCCGACGACGTCCTCCAGCGACTGGAGGGTCACGTCGCGCACGTCGTGGCCGTCGACGCGCACCGTGCCGGAGTCGACGTCGTAGAGGCGGGCGACGAGGTGGGTGACCGTGGTCTTGCCGGCGCCCGAGGGGCCGACGAGCGCGACCATCCGGCCGGGCTCGGCGGTGAAGCTGAGGTCGTGGAGCACCTGCACCGGGTCGTGCTCCTCGGTGCGGGAGACCGCCTCGAGGGAGCGCAGCGAGATGCGGTCGCCCCCGGGGTAGGTGAAGGAGACCCGGTCGAACTCCACCCGGGACGCCGAGGGCGGCAGCGCGACCGCCCCGGGCCGCTCCTCGATCAGCGACGGCAGGTCGAGCACCTCGAAGACCCGCTCGAAGCTCACCAGCGCGGTCATGACGTCGATGCGCACGTTGGAGAGACCCTGGAGCGGCCCGAGCAGGCGCAGGAGCAGCGTCGCGAGGGCCAGGAGCGTGCCGACGGTGAGCTGGCTGCTGATGGCCAGCTGGCCGCCCACGCCGTAGACCAGGGCGGTGGCGAGCGCGGGCACGAGCATCATCGCCGCCCCGAAGATGCGGGTGATCAGCGAGATCCGCACCCCCAGGTCGCGCACGACGGCGGCCTTCTCGCCGAAGAGCTCGTCCTCCTCGCCGCGGCGCCCGAAGAGCTTGAGCAGCATCGCGCCGCTGACGTTGAAGCGCTCGGTCATCACGTTGCCGAGGCTGGCGTTGCCGTCCATCTGGCGTCGGGTCAGGCCGGCCAGCCGGCTGCTCACCCACCGCGACGCGGCGAAGAGCAGGGGGAACATGGCCAGGCACAGCAGCGTGACCTGCCAGCTGAGGGCGAGCATGGTGATGCCCACGACGACCACGGCGATGGAGTTGGACACCGTGCTCGACAGCGTGGAGGTGAAGGCGCGCTGGGCGCCGATCACGTCGTTGTTGAGCCGCGACACCAGGGCCCCGGTCTGGGTGCGGGTGAAGAAGGCCATCGACTGGCGCTGCACGTGGGCGAAGACCTGGGTGCGCAGGTCGTAGATGAGGCCCTCGCCGATGCGCGAGGAGAGCCAGGCGCTGAGCACGCTCAGCACCGCGCTGAAGACGGCGAAGCCGGCCATGGCCAGCGCCAGCACGGTCACCACCGAGCGGTCGTCGGCGAGGATGCCGTCATCGACGATGCGCTGCACCAGCAGCGGGGTCACCACGACGGTGGCGGCGTCGATGACGGTGAAGAGCAGGAAGACGCCGATCAGGCGCCGGTGGGGACGCGCGAAGCCGAGCACGCGGCGCACCGTGCGTCCCTCGATGCGGTTGTCCATCACGCTGCGGTCAGCGCGCAGGTTGCGCCACGAGGCGCCTGCTCCCATCATCCCCGACACTCTCGCCTTCTCTCGTCTCCGTCAGGCCCCTGGGGCCCGGGTCAGGCCCCCGCCAGCGCCGCGAGCTCGCGGAACCGGCGGCCCTGCGCCTCGCGCTCCAGACGACGCTGCTCCTCGAGCGAGGTGCTCGACGCCGAGAGCAGCAGGGCCTTGGTCTCGCGGACCGCCCCGCTCATCGGGGCCACCAGGGCGGCGACGAGGTGTGCGACCGTGTCGTCGAGCTGGTCGGTCGGCACGGCCGCCAGCGCGAGACCGATGCTGACGGCCTCCTCGGCCGGCACCACCCGGGCGGTCGCACAGATCTCCAGCGCCCTCGCGTAGCCAACCGCCTCGACCAGGGGTTTTGTTCCCGTGAGGTCCGGCACCAGGCCCAGGGCGGCCTCCTTCATGCACAGCTGGGCGTCGTCGCCGAGCACGCGCAGGTCGCAGGAGAGGGCGAGCTGGAAGCCGGCACCGATGGCGTGGCCCTGCACCGCCGCGACCGAGACCCAGCGCGGGTCGCGCAGCCAGGTGAAGCCGCGCTGGTAGTCGTCGATGGTCGCCGACATGCCCGCGTCGTCCATGGCCAGCAGGTCGACCACCGACTCCACGCCCGGCGCCGACCGCGTGGGGTCGAGCATCGAGCGGTCGAGGCCGGCGGAGAAGCTCGCGCCCGCACCGCGCAGCACCACGACGCGGACGTCGTCGTCGAGGGAGGCCCCGACCGCGGCCAGCGCCCGCCACGTCGTGGGCGTCTGCGCGTTGCGCGCCTCCGGCCGGTCGAGGGTCACCGTCACCACCGGTCCGGTGCGGTCGACCCGCAGGTGGGCCGCGGCGAGCAGGTCGGGGTCGAGCGGGACTGCGGGGGCGGTGGTCATGACCGGAGTCTAGGAACCCCCGCCGACACCGCGTCGCCGGCCCGGAGGTCAGGCCAGCGACACCAGGTCGGCGTAGCCGTCGTTCCAGAGGTCCTCGTCGCCGTCGGGCAGCAGCAGCACGCGGTCGGGCTCCAGTGCGCGCACCGCGCCCTCGTCGTGGGTGACCAGGATGATCGCGCCCTCGTAGGTGCGGATCGCGGCCAGCACCTCCTCGCGGGAGGCCGGGTCGAGGTTGTTGGTGGGCTCGTCGAGCAGCAGCACGTTGGCACTGGAGACCACGAGGCTCGCCAGCGCGAGGCGGGTCTTCTCCCCTCCCGAGAGCACCGCTGCGGGCTTGTTGGCGTCGTCGCCCGAGAACAGGAACGAGCCCAGCACGCTGCGGGCCTCGGTGTCGGTGAGCTGCGGGGCCGCGCTCTGCATGTTCTCCAGGACCGTGCGGCTGGTGTCGAGGGTCTCGTGCTCCTGGGCGTAGTAGCCCAGCTTGAGCCCGTGGCCCGGCACGACCTCGCCGGTGTCGGAGCGGTCGACCCCGGCGAGGATCCGCAGCATCGTGGTCTTGCCGGCGCCGTTGAGGCCGAGGATGACCACGCGCGATCCCTTGTCGATGGCCAGGTCGACGCCGGTGAAGACCTCCAGCGACCCGTAGGCCTTGGAGAGGTCCTGACCCGTCAGGGGGGTCTTGCCGCAGGCGGCCGGGGCGGGGAACTGGATGCGGGCCACCTTGTCGGCGGCGCGCTCGCCCTCGATGCCGGCCATCATCTTCTCGGCGCGCTTGAGCATCGACTGCGCGGCCTGGGCCTTGCTGGCCTTGGCTCGCATCTTGTTGGCCTGGTCGGTGAGGGTCTTGGCCTTGTTCTCGGCGTTCATCCGCTCGCGGCGCCGACGCTTCTCGTCGGTCTCGCGCTGGGTGAGGTAGTGGCGCCACCCCATGTTGTAGACGTCGATGACGGCACGGTTGGCGTCGAGGTGCATGACCTTGTTGACGGTCTCCTCGAGCAGGGCGTTGTCGTGGCTAATCACGATGAAGCCGCCCTTGTGGGCCTTGAGGAAGTCGCGCAGCCACACGATCGAGTCGGCGTCGAGGTGGTTCGTGGGCTCGTCGAGGATGAGCACCTCGGCGCCGGAGAAGAGGATGCGGGCCAGCTCGACGCGGCGGCGCTGACCGCCGGAGAGGGTCTTCAGCGGCTGGGTCAACAGCCGCTCCTCGATGCCGAGGCTCGCGGCGATGGTGGCGGCCTCCGACTCGGCGGCGTAGCCGCCACCGGCGTGCAGCTCGGCGTCGGCGCGGCTCCAGCGGCGCATCGCCTTGTCGGCCACGGCCGGGTCCTCGGAGGCCATCTGCTCCTCCGCGTCGCGCAGCCGCCGCACCACGTCGTCGAGGCCGCGGGCGCTGAGGATCCGGTCGCGCGCCATCACCTCGGGGTCGCCCGTGCGCGGGTCCTGGGGCAGGTAGCCGACGTCGCCGGAGCTGGTGACGCTGCCGGCGGCGGGGAGCGCCTCGCCGGCGAGGATCTTGGTGAGCGTGGTCTTGCCGGCGCCGTTGCGACCGACCAGGCCGACCTTGTCCCCGGCGGCGACGCGGAAGCTCACGTCCTCCATGAGGAGCCGGGCTCCGGCGCGGACCTCGAGCTGGTGGGCGGTGATCATAGGGTCACCAGTCTAGGTCCGCGCGCGGGCCGTCCCGACCACCAGCGCCTCCGCCCGGGGTGCGATGCGACACAGGAGCCCCGCCATGCGCTTCAACCCCAAGGCCCGTCTCGACACCGGCCGCACGCGCGACCGCGGCCGCGGTCGTGCGTCCCGCTCCGGTGGACCGCTCGGCGGCGCGCTGGGCGGCGGGGGCGGCGGGGGCAGTCCGCTGCCGGGCGGTCTGGTCGGGGGCGGCGGCATCGGCGCCGTGGTGCTGGTGGTGCTCGTCGTGGTGCTGACCCAGTGCGTCGGCGGCGGGGGCTCCGACCCGGGCGGTGCGGGCTCCTCGGCGTACGACACGAGCCGGATGGACGCCGGCACCGACCGCTACGCCGGGTGCGAGACCGGGGAGGACGCCAACGCCTCCGCCGACTGCGCCCGCGTGGCGGTGGAGAACTCCCTCACCGACTTCTGGGCCGACGAGCTCGGCTCGCGGTTCCGTGCCGAGCAGGCGCTGGTGACCTTCACCGGGTCGGTCGCGACCGACGGCTGCGGCGAGGCGACCTCGGCCGTGGGGCCGTTCTACTGCCCGCCCGACGAGACGATCTACCTCGACACCGCCTTCTTCGACCAGGTGCTCGAGGACCGGCTCGGCGGACCCGACGGCGGTTTCGTGGAGCCCTACGTGCTGGCCCACGAGTACGGCCACCACGTCCAGAACCTGCTGGGAACGATGGGACGGGTCCGCACCCAGGAGGGCCCGCGGTCGGACTCGGTGCGACTGGAGCTCCAGGCCGACTGCTACGCCGGCATGTGGGCGCACGCCGCCACGACGACCGAGGACTCCTCCGGGCAGGTGCTGGTCGCGGAGCTCACCGACGACGACATCCGCCAGGCCCTCGGCGCGGCCGCCGCGGTCGGCGACGACCGGATCCAGCAGCAGGCCCAGGGCACCGTCGACGAGGAGAGCTGGACCCACGGCTCGTCGGCCTCACGGCAACGCTGGTTCGGGGTCGGCTACGCCGGCGGGACGCTGGAGGACTGCGACACCTTCGCCACCGACGACCTCTGAGGGCCTCCGGCGGCTCCGTGGGCGCCGCCGTCAGTGCTGGAGGAGCGCCTCGACCAGGGGGAACTGGCGCTGGAGGGCGCGCAGGTGGGGTGCGACGGCGGGGTGGCGGTACTTGCCGGCCAGGGCGCCCTCTCCCCCGGCCACGCGCGCCAGCGCCCACTCGGCGCGGCTGAGCGCGGTGAAGACCGCGGTCACCCGAGCACCGAGCGCCGCCTGGTCGCGGGTCGCGACCCCCGCGGGGAGCCCGAGCAGGTAGGCGTCGAGCAGGGGCTCGAACTCCTCGCGCGCCGAGAGCGCGTAGTAGCCGAGGTCGGCGCCGACCGCCCCGCGGCCGAGGCTGCCCCAGTCGATGGCGACCACCTCGTCGCCGGCTCGGCCCGGCAGGTTGGCCGGTGTCGGGTCGCCGTGCTGGGCGACCTGCGGCAGCGCGTCGACGGCGTCGAGGAAGACCACCCGCCGCCGCCACAGGTGGTCGGCCACGTCGGCGACGGTCGTGCGGGCCAGCGTCGGCCAGCCGCCGCGGCGCTCGGTGCGGCGCAGCCGGTCGCGCAGCTGGTCGCGGGCCAGCCACGGCAGGTCGGGGAGGTCGGCCCCGGCGAAGCGGCCCATGGCGTGCGCGGCGAAGAGCCCGTTGACGGCGGCGTCCTCGACCCACTCCCGCACCAGGGTGATGCCGTCGGGGTCCTCCTCCACGTCGCAGACCGCGGGGGGTCGCAGGCCCGGAGCACGGTCCACCACGAGCGCGCCGGCCACGTCGGCGTCGCGGCGCCAGTACGCGAAGTGGTGGGGGTCCGACAGCTCCGGCGGGTCGTCGTCGACGGGCGCGGCGAGCCGCTTCACCACCACCGGCTGGTCGCCGCGGACCGCGCGCCACGCCCCCACGGTGGAGGCGCCGGAGCCTCCGGGGAGCGGGTGCCAGCCGGGCTCGGGCTGCCACATGCTGGGGAGACTAGGGCCTGCGGGGCCAGGAGGACGGCAGATCAGGCGCGGCGCGCGGGTGCACGCGGGGACCGACCCGACGGCACCCGTGGTGGCAGCCGGTGCAGCACGACGTCGTGGACCTCCCCCGCGGCGACGGTGGCGGTCACGTAGGTGCAGTGCGGCTGGCGGCGCCGGTCGGTGGGCGACCCGGGGTTGAGCAACCGCATGCCACCCTCGGTGACGCTGTCCCACGGCACGTGGCTGTGGCCGAAGACCAGCAGGTCGGTGTCGGGGTGGGCCAGGTCGCAGCGCCGCTCCCGGCCGCGCGCGTCGCCGGTCTCGTGCACCACCTCGAGGCGCAGGCCCTCGACCTCGACCCGCGCCACCTCGGGCAGCCGGGCCCGCAGGGCGGGGCCGTCGTTGTTGCCCCAGACGCCCACCAGTCGGGTGCTCCGCTCCTCCAGCTCGTCGAGCAGGCCGACCTCCACCCAGTCCCCGGCGTGCACGACCAGGTCGGCCCGCGCGACCGCGTCCCACAGCTCCTCGGGCAGCGCCCTGGCCCGCTTCGGCAGGTGGGTGTCGGCGAGCAGCAGCAGCCGGGTGCTCACGTCGGCTCCCCCGGCTCGGCGGCCGCGTTGACCACCGTGACCCGCACGGCCGCCGCGTCGCGCGCCGCCTGCTCGAGCACGGCCCGCCGGGGGTCGGGCACCGGCAGCCACGGCTCGACCGGCACGAGTCGACGCAGGCGGGGGTCGGCGAGCACCTCCTCGACCGCCGTGCGGTCGCCGCCACCGACGAGCGGACCGCGCAGGTCGCCGAGCAGCCGGGCCGCGTGGTCGGCGGCGGCCTCGTAGGCCTGACGGGCCTGGTTGTCACGGCGGCGTGCGAAGCGCTGCTGGCTCTGCCCGCCGGCCTTGGTGCGGCCCTGCACGTGCCGCTGGCCGACCTTGGAGGCCACCGTGGCCCCGCCGCTCAGCCGGGCCACCGCGAAGCCGCCCTTGCGCACCAGCAGCAGGCCCCAGTCGTCGGGCGTCGTGGCCCCGGCCGCGAAGGCGCCCGGGTCGGGCAGGCCGGCGTACGCCGCGTCGAAGGGCAGTCGGGCCGTGAAGGTGGAGGAGTCCTCCGCCGCCCCGGTGAGCGCGCCTCCTGCCACCGCGAGGGCCGTGGCGCCGTGACGGGCGCGGAAGTTGACCACCCAGCGCTCGAGCCGGGAGGGCGGCACCAGGACCGTGTCCGCCCCGGTGCCGCGCGCCGCGGCGCCGCCCGGGCCGCTCACCGGCCGCCGGGGCCGTCGGGCTCGGCCCAGACCACCCGCAGCCGCTCGAGCACCACCGGCATGGAGGGCTCGAAGCCGCGCCCGGGGCCGGCCGTCTCGGCGAAGAAGCGCTCGTGCACCTCGCGCCAGTGGGCGAGGCTGCGGTCGCCCTCGCCCTCGAGGCGGGCGTGCTCGGCGTCGACGCGGTCGAAGGCGACGACCTCCACCGCGGTGGTCTCCACCAGCGCGCGCGGACGACCACGACCGTCGAGGAGGATGCCGAGCTGACCCGGTCGGGGCAGCGGCTCCTCGCCGTACTCCTCGGCCGCGCTGGCCGTGGCCGTCTTGGTGCCGTCGAGCACCAGGGCCAGCAGGGCGTCGGCCTGCTCCGGGGTGGACCCGAAGGACCACGCCGGCGGGGGCACCACCTCCAGGGTGGTGGGGCCGAAGTAGGTCGGTGCGACGTTGAAGCGGGCGTGCACCCGGGCCCGCTCCCAGAAGGCGCGCACCTCGGGGTGGTCGGGCACGAACCCCTCGGCGCTCGGCGGCGGGGCCTCGGGGTCGTCGGTGCCGGTCATGTCCGGAGCCTACGCAGGCGGCCCGTCGGGCACGCGGCCGCGCCGACCGCCGACCGCCGGCAATTGCGCCACTTCAGCAACCCACGAGCCCCCCACCTGCCCCGAACCACGCAAACCCCGCCACCCGACCCCACCGAACGCCAGCAATTGCGCCACTTCAGCAACCCACGAGCCCCCCACCCGCCCCGAACCACGCAAACCCCGCCACCCGACCCCACCGAACGCCAGCAATTGCGCCACCTCAGCAACCCACGAGCCCCCCACCCGCCCCGAAACGCGCAAACCCCGCCACCCGACCACAGCGGCCCTCGATGAGGGCGCGGGGTCGAGGGCGGGGCCCCGGTGCTCGGCTCAGACGTTGAAGCCGAGGGCGCGCAGCTGCTCGCGGCCGTCGGGGGTGATCTTGTCGGGGCCCCACGGCGGCATCCAGACCCAGTTGATGGCCACGTCGTTGACCAGGCCCTCAAGGGCGGAGTCGGTCTGGTCGGAGATGACGTCGGTCAGCGGACAGGCCGCCGAGGTCAGCGTCATGTCGATGACCAGGTTGCTGCGCTCGTCGAGGTGCAGGTCGTAGACCAGGCCGAGGTCGACGACGTTGATGCCGAGCTCGGGGTCGACGACGTCCTTCATCGCCTCGTAGACGTCGTCCTTGCTGACCGTCGAGGTGCCGACGCCGCCGGCGGCGGCCTCCGGCACGTCGGGCAGGTCGGCGTGGTCGGGGGTGGGCGAGGTCTCGGTCATGGGGTCTCCTCCAGGGAACGGGTCGTGGCGTCCTTCCAGGCCATCCACGACAGCAGGGCGCACTTCACGCGCGCGGGGAACTTGGCGACACCGGCGAAGGCGATGCCGTCCTCGAGGACCTCCTCGTCGGGCTCCACGGTGCCCTTGCCCTGCATCAGGGCGAGGAACTCCTCGTGGACCGCCATCGCCTCGGCGACCGGCTTGCCGATGACGAGGTCGGTCATCACCGAGGCCGAGGCCTGCGAGATCGAGCAGCCCACCGAGTCGTAGGAGACGTCGGCGACGACCCCGTCGGCGACGTGCACGCGCAGGGTCACCTCGTCGCCGCAGGTCGGGTTGACGTGGTGGACCTCGGCCTCGTAGGGGTCGCGCAGTCCCTTGTGGTGCGGGTTCTTGTAGTGGTCCAGGATGATCTCCTGGTACAGCGAGTCGAGCTCGGCACTCATCGGGCCGCCTCCCTCCGGGGTCGGTGTGGGGTGATCGGGTCGGGGTCGTGCGGGTGGTGCGGGCTCAGAGCTTGAAGTAGCTGCGCGTGTAGTGCAGCGCCTCCACGAGCGCGTCGATCTCCGTCGGCGTCGTGTAGAGGTACGACGACATGCGCGTGGAGCTCTGCACCCCGAACCGGGCGTGCGCGGGTCGCGCACAGTGGTGGCCGGCCCGCACGGCGATGCCGCGCACGTCGAGCACCTGCGCGACGTCGTGGGGGTGGACCCCGTCGATCTCGAAGGAGATCGCGCCGCCGCGCTCGCGGGCGTCGAGCGGGCCCATTACCCGCAGACCGGGCACCGTGGCCAGGCCCTCGAGGGCGTAGCCGGTCAGTACCTGCTCGTGGGCGTGCACCGCGTCGAGACCTACGGCCGAGAGGTAGTCGACGGCCGCGCCCAGGCCCACGGCCTCGACGATCGGCGGGGTGCCGGCCTCGAACTTGTGCGGGATCCCGGCGTAGGTCGAGGACTCCATGCGCACGGTCTCGATCATCTCGCCACCGCCGAGGAACGGCGGGAGCGCCTCGAGCACCGCGCGGGCACCCCAGAGCACGCCGATCCCGGTGGGCCCGACGACCTTGTGGCCGGTGAAGGCCAGGAAGTCGGGCCGCTCGTCCTCGGGCATGGCGGCGAGGTCGATCGGCAGCTGCGGGGCGGCCTGGGAGGCGTCGACCACGACGAGGGCGCCGACCTCGTGGGCGCGCCTGGTGATCGCCGCGACCGGGTTGACGGTGCCGAGCATGTTCGACACCCAGGTGAGCGAGACGACCTTGGCGCGCTCGGTGATGAGGTCGTCCGCGGCCGACAGGTCGAGGTGGCCCTCGTCGGTCAGCCCGAACCAGCGCAGCGTCGCACCCGTGCGCTGGGTGAGCAGCTGCCACGGCACGATGTTGGAGTGGTGCTCCATCTCGGTGATGACGATCTCGTCGCCCTCGCCCACCTCGAGCGGGCCACGGGCCCACGCGAGGGTGTTGGCCACCAGGTTGAGCGCCTCGGAGGCGTTCTTGGTGAAGAGCACCTCGTCACGGCTGGGAGCGCCGATGAAGGCCGCCACCTTGTCGCGGGCCGCCTCGAAGGCCTCCGAGGACTCCGCGCCCAGCTGGTGCATGGCGCGGGCGACGTTGGCGTTGTGCCGCTCGAGGTGGTCGACCATCGCGTCGATCACGCACTGCGGCTTCTGCGAGGTGTTGGCGCTGTCGAGGTAGACCAGCGGCTGGCCGTCGGCCAGGGTCCGCGACAGGATCGGGAAGTCGGCGCGGATCACCTCCAGCTCGGGCAGGAGGCCGTCGAGGCGCGCCGTGGTCTGGCTCGACATGGTCAGACCGCCGCCTTGACGTACTTGTCGTAGCCCTCGGCCTCGAGCTGGTCGGCCAGCTCCGGGCCGCCCTGGTCGGCGACCTTGCCGTCGACGAAGACGTGCACGTAGTCGGGGGTGATGTAGCGCAGGATGCGGGTGTAGTGCGTGATCAGCAGCACGCCCTTGCCCTCCTGCTCACGGAAGCGGTTGACGCCCTCGGAGACGATCTTGAGCGCGTCGATGTCGAGGCCGGAGTCGGTCTCGTCGAGCACGGCGACCTTGGGGGCCAGCAGCTCGAGCTGGGCGATCTCGTGGCGCTTCTTCTCGCCGCCGGAGAAGCCCTCGTTGACCGAGCGGGTGCCGAAGGACGGGTCGAGGTTGAGCCGCTCGAGGGCGCCGTTGACGTCCTTCACCCAGGTGCGCAGCTTGGGGGCCTCGCCGTCGATGGCGGTCTTGGCGGTGCGCAGGAAGTTCGACACCGAGACGCCGGGCACCTCCACGGGGTACTGCATGGCCAGGAAGAGTCCGGCGCGGGCGCGCTCGTCGACGCTCATGGCCAGGACGTCCTCGCCGTCGAGGGTCACGGTGCCGCCGGTGACGGTGTACTTGGGGTGCCCGGCGATCGAGTAGGCCAGGGTCGACTTGCCCGAGCCGTTGGGGCCCATGATCGCGTGGGTCTCGTTGTCGCCGATGGTCAGCGTGACGCCCTTGAGGATCTCCTTGGGCCCGTCCTCGGTGTCGACCGAGACGTGCAGGTCCTTGATCTCCAGCGTGCTCATGTGTGGTCCTTCTCCTGGTGGGGTGGCTCGGAGGAGCCGGGTCGGAAGTGGTGGGGTGCCGGCTCAGGCCGGCTTGACGCCGTTCAGCGTCGTCGTGACGTCGACGTGCACCTCACCGTCGCGGACCTCCACGGGGAAGGTCGCGACGGGCTCGGTGGCCGGGAAGCCGGTGGGCTTGCCGGTGCGCAGGTCGAAGCGGGAGCCGTGCAGCCAGCACTCGATCTGGCACTGCCCGCCGGCGCCCGGGGCGACCTCGCCCTCGCTCAGCGCGACGGCGGCGTGGGAGCAGAGGTCCTGCAGGGCGAAGACCTCCTCGCCCTCGCGGGCCAGCGCCACGTCGACGCCGTCGACGGTGGCGGCGAAGCCCTCGTCGGTCGGGATCTCGTCGAGCGCGCAGGCGCGGGTGAAGCCCATCAGGACAGCTCCTGCAGGACGTTCTTCGACAGCTCCTCCTCGACGGTGGCGAGGAGCTTCTCCTCCACCGAGGGCACGCCGACCTTGCGGACGAGGTCGTTGAAGAAGCCGTGCACCACCAGGCGGCGCGCCTCCGGCTCGGAGATGCCGCGCGAGCGCAGGTAGAACAGCTGCTCGTCGTCGAAGCGGCCGACGGCCGAGGCGTGGCCCGCGCCCTCGATCTCGCCGGTCTCGATCTCGAGGTTCGGCACGGAGTCGGCCTGGCAGCCGTCGGTGAGCACCAGGTTGCGGTTCTCCTCGTAGGTCTCGATGCCCTCGGCGACCTTGCGGATGAGGACGTTGCCGATCCACACCGCGTGCGCGCCCTCGCCCTGCAGGGCACCCTTGTAGACCACGTTGCTCTTGGTCTTCGGGGCGTTGTGGTCGGCGAACAGGCGGTGCTCGAGGTGCTGGCCGGCGTCCGCGAAGTAGAGACCGAGCAGTTCGGCGTCGCCGCCGGGGCCGTCGTACTCGACGTTGGCGTGCAGGCGCACCAGGTCGCCGCCGAAGGAGACCGCGGTGTGGCGCACGGTGGCGTCACGACCGACGCGGATGGCGTCGCGGCCGAGGTGGACCGCGTCGTCGTCCCAGTCCTGGAGGGTCAGCACGTTGACCTGGGCGCCCTCGCCCACGAGCACAGAGGTCGTGGCGGAGTAGCGCGCGGAGCCGGTGTGGGTGAGCACCACCGTGGCCTTGGCGTAGGCGCCGACCCGGATCACCAGGTGGCCCCAGACCAGCTGGTCGGCCGACTCGCCGTGCAGGTCGATCAGCACGGGTCCGTCGGTCTCCAGCTCGGCCGGCACGTCGACGAGCGTGGCCCCGCCGGCGAGCTCGACGGCCAGCGCCGAGGGCCGGTCGTTGGGCGCCAGCTCACCGAGCGCGCGCGCCTCGGCGGTGCTGATCGTGCTCACGGTGACGCCGTCGGGCAGCGTGGTGCCCCACGTCAGGCGGTCGTCGGAGGGCGTGCCCTCGAGCACCCCGCGCAGCCGCTTGAGCGGCGTGAAGCGCCAGATCTCCTCGCGCCCGGTGGGCACCGGGTGGTCGGCGAGGTCGTAGGACGCAGGCGGGTTGAGGTGGCTGACCACCTGGTCGGCCTCGAGGGCGGATGCCACGCTCTCGCGGGCAGCATCGGTCACAGTCACGAAAAGTGTCTTCCTGGTGCTGGTGGGTACGTCGGTCGCTGCGGCTGCGCAGGGGGCGGGTGGGGCCGGCTCAGCCGACCGCGCCCTCCATCTGCAGCTCGATGAGGCGGTTGAGCTCGAGGGCGTACTCCATCGGCAGCTCCTTGGCGATCGGCTCGACGAAGCCGCGCACGATCATCGCCATGGCCTCGTCCTGCTCCATGCCGCGGCTCATCAGGTAGAAGAGCTGGTCGTCGGAGACCTTGGAGACGCTGGCCTCGTGGCCCATCGAGACGTCGTCCTCACGGATGTCGACGTAGGGGTAGGTGTCGGAGCGGCTGATCTGGTCGACCAGCAGCGCGTCGCACAGCACGTTGGACTTCGAGCCGTGGGCGCCCTCGTTGACCTGGATCAGGCCGCGATAGGAGGTGCGGCCGCCGCCGCGGGCCACCGACTTCGACAGGATCGAGGAGGAGGTGTGGGGGGCGGCGTGCACCATCTTGGCGCCGGCGTCCTGGTGCTGGCCCTCGCCGGCGAAGGCGATGGACAGCGTCTCGCCCTTGGCGTGCTCGCCCATGAGGTAGATGGCGGGGTACTTCATCGTCACCTTGGAGCCGATGTTGCCGTCGACCCACTCCATGGTCGCGCCGGCCTCGCAGGTGGCGCGCTTGGTGACGAGGTTGTAGACGTTGTTCGACCAGTTCTGGATGGTCGTGTAGCGGCAGCGGCCGCCCTTCTTGACGATGATCTCCACGACCGCGGAGTGCAGCGAGTCGGAGGAGTAGATCGGCGCGGTGCAGCCCTCGACGTAGTGCACGTAGGCGTCCTCGTCGACGATGATCAGCGTGCGCTCGAACTGGCCCATGTTCTCGGTGTTGATGCGGAAGTAGGCCTGGAGCGGGATGTCCACGTGGACGCCCTTGGGCACGTAGATGAACGAGCCGCCCGACCACACCGAGGTGTTGAGCGCGGCGAACTTGTTGTCGCCGACCGGGATCACGGTGCCGAAGTACTCCTGGAAGAGCTCCG
>NZ_CAKASO010000052.1:0-22091 GCF_916862475.1 Nocardioides sp. Leaf374 | reverse complement strand
CGGCGGGGCCGTGCCGCGGCGCACGGCGAGGCGGGCCCGGCGCGCGCGCAGCCGGCCGGAGCCGTGGTCGGGGCCCGACCAGCGCGACTCCTCCAGGCTCAGCCGGGCGTCGCAGCGGGGCCAGTCGCCGTGGACGACCAGCACCGAGGAGCGGGTGCGCAGCCGGGCGTCGAGCACGCCCGCGGAGCGGGCGTCGACGCTCGCCGGCGGACGCAGCACCACGACGCGCAGCACGTCGACCAGCGCCGCGGTCACCTCGAGCCAGTGCTCGCCGGGCTCGGGCACCAGCACGGTGCGCGTCAGGTCGACCCCCAGCTCGGCGGCGGCCTCCGCGCCGAAGTCGGCCCAGCCGGCGAAGCCGACCCACTCCCCCGCCCGCGAGGCCTCCGCGGCCAGCGCCAGACCCACCGAGGCGGCGTCGACGGAGTAGGTCGCCCCGGCACGCAGCTGGAGCAGGTCGGAGAGCCCGGCGTGCGTCGCCACGGCCTCCCGCGCCGGCCCGCCCTCCATGGCCGCGACCCGCTCCCGGAGCTGGTCGAGCACCGGGCGGCTGGGGTCGAGGGCGGGCATCGCGGTCACACCCCCATGATCGAACACGTGTTCGATCAGGTCAAGCCGGTCGTCCCCTGGGCGGGCGGTCCTGCGGCGGTCCCCCGGCGCATCCCCGGCCGGTCAGCCGGGTCGGCCGGCGTCGACGTAGGCGATCGTCTGCGGCCCCTCGGGCAGCACGCAGACCCGCGCCCCCGGCCCGACCCGCTCCAGCTCCTCGCGCACCGCCGCGGCGACGTCCTCGACCAGGAAGAGGTGGGCCGTGCGCAGCTCCTCGTCGCTGAGGTGGGTGGTGTGCACCCCGACCCTGGCCCGGGCCAGCACCCGCGCGAGCACCTGCACCTGCCACTGGTCGGGCACGGTCTCGCTGCGCCGCGAGATGGCCTCCAGCAGCGCCTCCGGGCTGTCCTCGGAGGCCAGGACCTCGCGGAAGGTCCCGTGGTCGGGGAAGCCGTCGCGGCACTCCGCGACGCAGACGATGAGCCCGCCGGGCCGCACCACCGTGGCAGCGGCCGTCATGCCCTTCACCGCCTGGTAGAGGTTCTGGTCCAGCGGGAAGCCGGAGTTGCTGGTCACCACGACGTCGAAGAGGTCGGGCACCGCCTGCATCGACAGCTCCCGCACGACCTCGCGCGCCTCGGCGTGCATGGCCAGCAGCTCGCCGCCGAAGGCACGGACGACCTGCTGCTCGCGGTTGAGCACCACGTCGAGGGCGAAGTCGACCCCGGTGGCCGCGGCGATGGCGCGCACGTCGTCGTGCACGGGGTTGCCCTCGCAGACCGCCCACGTCGCCTGCTCGCTGCCGATCCGGGCGGCGTCGTGGAGGGTGAGCACGGTCTCCAGGCCGGCCAGCCCCGGGGCGACCAGCTTGGGTCCACCGCTGAAGCCGGCGAAGAAGTGCGGCTCGACGAAGCCCGTGGTGACCTTGACGTCGGCGTCGACCCAGTGGCGGTTGAGCCAGACCGGCACCCCGTCGCCGTGCACCCCCATCCAGCGCAGCACGTCGGGGTCGCGGCTGTCGTGGTTGACGATGCGCACGGTGTCGACCAGGTCGTCGCCGAGCATGGCCCGCAGCTCGGCGTCGGTGTTGGCGCGGTGGGTGCCGGTGGCCACGAGCAGCACGAGGTCCTCACGGGTCACGATCCCCTCGAGCTCGGCGAGGATCGCGCGCACCATGAGCTCGCGCGGCTGCGGGCGGGTGGCGTCGCACAGCGAGATCGCCACGGTCTGCCCGGGACGCACCAGCTCGCGCAGCGGCGGCCCGGCCACGGGGTGCGCCAGGGCCTCGCGCAGGGCGGCCGGCACGTCGGGCGCGGGCTCGCTGTGGGTCGGCGCGACCACCGTCGTGCGGTCGGCGGGGAGCTCCACGTCGAGTCCGGTGGTGCCGTAGGCGACCCGGACCGTGGTCGTCCCGGTGCGGCCTGCCGGCTCGCTCGTCGAGTCGTACGTCGAGTCGCTCGTCGGATCGGCAGGGTGCGGCACGGGATCTCCTCCGGGGGGGTGACGGCCGCGCCCGTGCGGCCGAGGTCCGATCTTTGGCGGCCGATCGCGTCGAGTCAAACGTCGGGTCGAGCGTCGGGTCGAGCGTCGCGTCGGCCGACAGGGCGCGAGGTGGAGTCGCACGCCGGGTCGGCCGCCGCAGGGGCGCGGAGCCGTCCGGCACCGGGGTCGCTCCGGTCTCCGCGCCGCTCCCGGGCCCCTCCGGCCCAGGCCGGCGGCGTGCTAGGGGGAGGGGCACGGTCGTGCCCCTCCCCCTAGCACCGAGGAACCTCGCCCCGAGGCCGGGGCCCAGGAGCGTCCGGGTCCGAGCCCTGCCGTCTCAGCGCTTGCGCTTCTCCCGCGGTCGCTGCTCCAGCACGATCGGGGTGCCGACGAAGCCGAACTCCTCGCGCAGGCGGCGCTCGATGAAGCGCTCGTAGCCCGCGTCGAGCTTGCCCGAGGTGAAGAGCACGAAGGTCGGCGGCGCGGTGGTGGCCTGGGTGCCGAAGAGGACCTTGGGCTGCTTGCCCGAGCGCACGGGATGCGGGTGCTCGGCGACCAGTCGCCCGAGGAACGAGTTGAGCGCACCTGTGCCGATGCGGGTCTCCCAGCCCTCGACGGCCTTCTCCAGCGCCGGCACGAGGCGGTCCACGTGCCAGCCGGTGCGGGCGGTGATGTTGATCCGCGGCGCCCACTGCACCTGCACGAGCTCGCGCTCGATCTCGCGCTCGAGGTAGTAGCGGCGCTCCTCGTCGACGAGGTCCCACTTGTTGAAGGCGATGACGAGGGCGCGCCCGGCCTCGCGCACGGTCTGGATGATCCGCACGTCCTGCTCGCTGATGGACTGCCCGCCGTCGACGACCAGCACCGCCACCTCGGCGCGGTCGATCGCGGTGGTCGTGCGAAGCGAGGCGTAGTACTCGTGGCCCGAGGCCTCCTTGACCCGCTTGCGGATGCCCGCGGTGTCGATGAAGCGCCAGGTCTTGCCGCCCAGCTCGATGAGCTCGTCGACGGGGTCGACGGTCGTGCCCGCGACGTTGTCGACGACGACGCGCTCGGAACCGGCCAGCCGGTTGAGCAGGGAGGACTTGCCGACGTTGGGCTTGCCGACGATCGCGATGCGACGCGGGCCGCCCGGGGCGGCGTCGCGCTCGGGCGGGGGCTCCGGCAGGGCGGCCAGCACCGCGTCGAGCATGTCGCCCGAGCCACGGCCGTGCAGCGCGGAGACCGGCCACGGCTCGCCGAGACCGAGGTTCCAGAGACCGAAGGCCTCCGCCTCGGTGCGCTGGTCGTCCACCTTGTTGGCGGCCAGCACGACGGGCTTCTCCGAGCGGCGCAGGATCTTCACCACCGCCTCGTCGGCGTCGGTGATGCCGACCGTGGCGTCGACGACGAAGAGCACGGCGTCGGCCAGCGACACCGCGATCTCGGCCTGTCCGGCGATCCGCTCGGCCAGGCCGCGGGCGTCGGGGTCCCAGCCGCCGGTGTCGACGACGGTGAAGGCGCGACCGTTCCAGTGCGCGTCGTAGGAGACACGGTCGCGGGTCACGCCGGGCACGTCCTCGACGACGGCCTCGCGCCGGCCGATGATGCGGTTGACGAGGGTCGACTTGCCGACGTTGGGGCGGCCGACGACGGCGAGCACGGGCACCGGTCCGTCACCCGTCAGGCCGGCGTCCTCGAAGGGGTCGCCGGCGTGCTCGCTCGGGCTGTCGCTCATGGTGCTCCTTGATCGGTGACCCCGGTGGCGGGGTCGGGTTCCAGGTCTCCGGGTGGCAGCGGACCGGGGAGGTCCCGCCCGGTCGACGCGCGTGATGCGGCGAGGTGCGCCAGCATGTGCTCTCGCAACAACACCGACGTGGCGGCCACGTGTTCCTTGGTGCGCGGCCACGGCTGCGGCGGCACCGTGAACGGCGCGCCGAACACGATGTCGACCATGGTCCCACGTGGCGGGAGCTCCCCGCTCCACCCACCGGGCTCGCGGGTGCCGAGGAGAGTGACGGGCACCACGGCGGCGCCGGTCGCCAGGGCGAGGTAGGCCGCTCCGCGGTGGAAGCGCTCCAGGTCACCGGCACCGCGGCGCCCCTCGGGGAAGATGCCGACGGCCCCGTCGTCGCGCAGCACCCGCAGGCAGGTCTTCACCGCCGCGGGGTCGGCGTGGAAGCGGTCGAGCGGCACCTGACCCGACCACAGCAGGAAGGTGCCCAGCCGCCCTCCGAACATCTCCGCCTTGGTCAGTGCGTGCACCGGGCGGGGCGCGAAGATGGCCAGCAGCGGGCCGTCCATGACCCCGACGTGGTTGGCGGCGAAGAGCACCGGGCCGGTCGGGGGCGTGTGCTCCGCACCCTGCACCCGCACGCGGTAGCGGCGGCGCACCAGCCACGACGAGATCGGCCGCAGCCCGTGGAGCATGGCCCGGTGCGGGAAGGGGGTCGCGTCGGTGCGCGGGAGCTCGCGGTGCGCCGTACGCCGGTCGCCGCGGTCGCGTCGGGCGAGGGACCGCGGGGTGCGCGCTCCCCGTGGGCCGCTCGCGACGTGGGTGTCCCGCTCGTCCCGGGTGTCGCGGTGGGGCGGCGTCACGCGCGCGTCCCCACCGCCCGGACCAGCCCGACGACCTGGGCGACGACCTCGTCGAGGGTGAAGGGAGTGGTGTCGATGTGCACCGCGCCCTCGGCCATGGTCAGCGGGGCGGTGGCGCGGCTGGAGTCGATCCGGTCCCGGTCGAGCAGCACGGCCTGGGTGGCGGCCAGGTCGCTGCCGCCCTCCTCGGCGGCGCGACGGGCGGCACGCGCAGCGGGGTCGGCGGTGAGGTAGAGCTTCACCGGCGCGTCGGGGGCGACCACGGAGCCGATGTCACGGCCCTCGACGACGATGCCGGTGCCGCGGACGGCCTCGGCGATGACCTCGCGCTGCATGGTCAGCAGCCGCGCGCGCACCGCGGGCACGGTGCTGACCGGCGAGACCGAGCCGGTGACCGCGTCGGTGCGGATGGCGGCGGCGACGTCGGTGCCGTCGACGTGGATGGTGGGAGCCTCCGGGTCGGTGCCGGAGACGATCCGGGGCTCCTCGCAGCGCTCCGCGACGGCCGCGGCGTCGTGGACGTCGACACCCTGCTCGAGCATCCACCAGGTCATCGCGCGGAACATCGCCCCCGTGTCGAGGTAGGCCAGCCCGAGCCGGGCGGCCACGGCCCGGCAGGTGCTGGACTTGCCCGACCCCGAGGTGCCGTCCACCGCCACCACCGTGCCCTGTCGGGAGGCCGGGCCGTCGGCCTGACCGGGAGCCGGGGCGGGGTCGGACGCAGAGCTGGTGGCGGGGGTGGTCACGGTGCCGCAGCCTATCGGTGGGCGTCACCCCCGGCTGAATCCGTCGTCGCGACCCTCCGGCGCTCCGCAGCCCGCCCCCCGTCACCGCCTCAGCGGTGCGTCGTCCAGCCCCGCTCCTCCAGCGACCCGAGCAGGTGCTCGGCCCGGGTGCGGTCGACCACCAGCTCGACGAGGCCGACGGGGCGACCCGGGTCGTGGTCGATGCGGATGTCCTCGATGTTGACCTCGCTGGCCACGGCGTCGGCGAAGAGGCGGGCGAGCTCGCCGGGGTGGTCGGGCACGGCCACGAAGACCGAGCGGGTCGGGGTGGCCGGGCCACCGTGCTTGCCGGGGATGCTGCGGGTGCCGGCGACGCCGCGGTCGAGCAGCAGCTCGAGACCGGCCCGGTCGCCGGCGCTGACCGCGGCGATCATCGTCTCGAGGTCGTCGCGGACCTCGATGAGGAGCGCGGCGACGGCCTCAGCGTTGCCCGAGACGATCTGGCCGTAGAGCCGTGGGTCGCCGGCGGCCACGCGGGTGACGTCGCGGACGCCCTGGCCCGACAGGGTCAGGTGGTTCTCCGGGGCCTCGGCCAGGCGGGCGGCCACCAGGGCGGAGAGCAGGTGGGGCACGTGGGAGGTGCGGGCCACGGCCCGGTCGTGCTCGGCCGGGGTGAGCCAGACCGGCACTCCCCCGCACAGCCGCACGAGGTCCTCCACGAGCTCGACGGCCTCGACGTCGGCGGCGGCGTGCGGGGTGATCGCCCAGGGTCGGCCGTCGAAGAGGGCGGCCGTGGCGGCCAGCGGGCCGGAGCGCTCGCTGCCGGCCATCGGGTGGCTGCCGACGTAGCGGTGGGCGCCCGCGCTGTCGGCGACGTCGGCGAGCGGGCCCGACTTGATGCTGCCCACGTCGGTGACGACGGCGTCGCCGTCGGCCAGGGCGGCGGCGATGACCCGCCCGAGGTGGTCGGGCGGCACCGCGACGACCACCAGCTGCGGGTGGTCGTCGGGGCGTCGGGGCCGGCCGGCGCCGAGCCCCGAGGCGGTGCGGACGTTCTCCGACGAGACGTCGGTGAGGAGCACCTCGATCCCGGCGCGGGCGCAGGCCAGGCCGATCGAGGCCCCCACGAGACCGGCGCCGACGACCTCGACCGGTCCGACCAGGCGCGGGACCCGGTCGGCGACGGCCGGGGGCTCCGGGGCCTCAGGCATCGGGGTCGGCGTCGGGCACCGAGCGCACCCGGGTCAGGTCGCTGCGCAGCGCGGCGGCCCCGTGGAGGTAGACGTGGGTGATGTCGGCGCGCGGAAGGTCGGTCTCGACGTGGGCCATCATCCGCACGACGCGGGGCATCGACCGCTCGATCTCGAGCTCGCGGGCGCAGATCAGCGGCACGTCGCCGAAGCCGAGCTGGCGCGCGGCGTAGGCCGGGAACTCCGAGACCAGGTCACTGGTGGCGGTGAAGATGACGGAGATGAAGTCGTCGACCTCCAGGCCGTTGGAGGTCATCGCGTCGGTGACCATCTCCGCGACGCGGTCGAGCATGTGGTCGCGGGTGTCCTCGTCGAGCTGGGTGGCCCCCCGGATGGCTCGCACTGCCACGTCTGCTCCTCGTCTCGTCGGTTCTCGTCGGTTCTCGTCGGTTCTCGCTGTGTCGCGCCGTGTCTCGCGGGTGCGCCGGTCCTCGTCGCCGGTCCCGGTCGCCGCGCCTCGGCCCTGCCGCTCGGCCGGCCTCAGGCTAGCGAGCGCCGGGCGCCGGGCCGGTGCCCGGCCTCAGAGCTGGGACGCGTCGAGCAGCACCCCGAGCTCGTCGGTGGTGAGGTCGCGCAGCTCCCCCGGGGCCAGTCGGCCCAGCTCGACCGGCCCGATGGCGGTGCGGGTCAGCCGGGTCACGGGGTGGCCGACGTGGTCGAGCAGGCGCCGCACGATGCGGTTGCGGCCCTCGTGGATGACCAGCTCGACGATGCTGCGACCCGGGGAGTTGCGCCCGTGCCCGCCGCTGACCACGCGGGCCCGCGAGACGGTGACCGGGCCGTCGTCGAGCTCGACGCCCGCGAGCAGCTGCTTGAGGGTGCGCTGGTAGACCTCGCCCTCCACCTCGGCGACGTAGGTCTTGTCGACCTCGTAGGAGGGGTGGGCCATGCGCTGGGCGAAGTCGCCGTCGTTGGTGAGCATGAGCAGCCCGGAGGTGTCGGTGTCGAGGCGACCGACGTGGAAGAGCCGCTCGGGACGGTCGGCCACGACGTCGGAGAGCGTGCGCCGCCCCTCGGGGTCCGACATCGTCGAGACGACGCCGCGCGGCTTGTTCAGCACCAGGTAGACGTGGGGGCTGATCGGTGGCAGCCGCTTGCCGTCGACGCGGATGACCGCGGTGCGCGGGTCGACCTTCGTCCCGAGCCGGGTCACCACCTCGCCGTCGACGACCACGTGGCCCTCGAGCATCAGCTCCTCGCACTTGCGCCGCGAGGCGACGCCCGACTGGGCCAGCAGCTTCTGCAGCCGGATCTGGCCGTCGTCGTCGGTCTGCACCTGCGGGCCGCTGCCCTGCCGGTCGCCGGTCTGGTCGCCGGTCTGGTCGCCGGTCTGGTCGCTGGTCACGTGGGCTCCGTTCCACCGTCGGGCTCGGTGCCCGGTCCGGTCCGTGGCGCGGCCGCGGCGGCCACGCCCTCGAGGTCGTCCTCGAGGTCGTCCATGTCAGGGAGGTAGGGCGCGAGCTCGGGCAGCTCGTCGAGCGAGGTGACCCCGATGCGCTCCAGGAAGTAGGTGGTGGTGCGGTAGAGATGGGCGCCGGTCTCGGCGTCGTTGCCGGCCTCCTCGACCAGACCGCGCGCGAGCAGGGTGCGCATCACCCCGTCGACGTTGACGCCGCGCACCGCCGAGACGCGGGCCCGTGAGACGGGCTGCTTGTAGGCCACGACCGCGAGCGTCTCGAGCGCGGCCTGGGTCAGCCGCGCCGACTGCCCCTCGAGCACGAAGGCCTCCACCACCGCGGCGTGCTCCTCGCGGGTGTAGTAGCGCCAGCCACCGGCCACGTGGCGCAGCTCGAAGCCGCGGCCCTGCTCGGCGTACTCCTCGGCCAGCAGCTGCAGCGCCGCCACGACGTCGGCCACGGGGTGGCGCACGGCCGTGGCCAGCGAGACGGCGTCGAGGGGCTGGTCGGCCACCATCAGCACGGCCTCCAGCGAGGGCCGCAGCGCCACGACGGGTACGCCGTCACCCTGCGGTCCCGTCGAGGTCGCCTCCGCACCTGCGGGTCCGGTGTCCTGCTCGCTCACGGGTGCTCCTGCGTCGTCGCGGGGTCGGGCTGGGGGTCGGGCTGGGGCTGGGGCTCGGGCGGAGCGCCGTCGAACTCGTCGGTGACCAGGTCCTCGACGTCGGTGTCCTCGTCGCCGGTCCAGCGCACGCCCAACTCCCCGAGCGGGTCGACCTGGTCGAAGGACACCACGCCCTCGCGGAAGAGCTCGAGCAGCGACAGGAAGCGTGCCACGGTGGTGAGGGTGTCGGGGGCGTCGCCGCACAGGGCGCGGAAGGTGAGCGTGCCGGCGCGGCGCAGCCGCTCGGCGACCACGGCCGCCTGCTCGCGCACCGACACGGTGGTGGCGTGGATGTGCTGGAGCGAGACCTCCGGCAGCGGCTTGGGCTCCAGGGCGCGCGCCGCCAGCGCGGCGAACTGCTCGAGGCCGATCCCGATCAGCACCTCGGGGAGCAGCGTGGCGAAGCGCTCCTCCAGCCCGACCGCGCGGGGGTGGCGCAGCGACTCCCCGGCCAGGCGACGCTCGAGCACCCCGGCGACCTGCTTGAACGCCTTGTACTGCAGCAGCCGGGCGAAGAGCAGGTCGCGGGCCTCGAGCAGCGCCAGGTCCTCCTCGTCCTCGACGTCTCCCTGGGGCAGCAGCCGGGCCGCCTTGAGGTCGAGCAGGGTGGAGGCCACCAGGAGGAACGAGGTGGTCCGCTCGAGGTCGCCCACCGCGTCGCGAGGACCGCCGCCGGGCACGGGACGGTCGCGCAGGGCCTTGACGTGGGCGATGAACTCGTCGGTCACCTGCGAGAGGCTGACCTCGGTCACGTCGAGCTTGTGCTTGGAGATCAGGCTCAGCAGCAGGTCGAAGGGTCCCTCGAAGTTGACCAGCCTGACCTCGAAGGCGTCCGAGCCGGCAGGGCCGGCCCCCTCGCCAGCCACGTCACCGGCCACGTCACCGGCCACGTCACCGGCCACGTCACCGGCCACGGTCCCGACCGTGGTCACTCCCGGGTCAGCCGCCGCACGAGCGCGCTGTCCTCGCCGTCGGCCTCGAAGTCGGCCAGCACCATCGCGACCGCCTCCCGCACGAGCCGCCCGCGGTCCACGGCCAGCCCGTGGCCGCTGCGCAGCGCGAGGCGCGCGTGCTCGATGGCCAGCAGCTCCTCGGAGGTGATGTAGACCGTCATCTTCTCGTCGTGGCGCACCCGGCCGCTCGGCTTGGCCGCCCCGCGCCGCGCGCGTGGCGTCGCGGCGGGACCAGCGGGATCGGCGGGCTCGCCGGCGGATCCGGCGCCCCGGTCGTCGCCGGGGGCGCCGGGCGCCCCGTCGGGTGCTTCCGGGGAGGCGGGCGACGCGTGGTCGCCGGTCTGCGGCGGGGTCGGGTCGGCCGTCGGGCGGAAGAGGTCGTCGGCCGAGGGGAGGCTCACCCGGCGAGCCACCGGGCCAGCACCTCCTTGGCCAGCGTGCGGTAGGAGTCGGCGCCCGCGGAGGCCGAGGCGTAGGACGTGATGGGCTCGCCGGCGACGGTGGCGTCGGAGAACTTCACGGTGCGCCGGATCACGGTGTGGAAGACGGTGTCGCCCCAGGCCTGCACCAGTCGCTCCATGACCTCGCGGCTGTGCAGGGTGCGCCCGTCGAACATGGTGCCGAGCACGCCGTCGATCTCCAGGCGCGGGTTGAGCCGCTCGCGCACCTTGTCGATGGTGGTCTTGAGCAGCGCCACGCCGCGCAGCGCGAAGTACTCGCACTCCAGCGGCACGATGACCCCGTCGGAGGCGGTCAGCGCGTTGACGGTGAGCAGCCCCAGCGAGGGCTGGCAGTCGATGATGATGACGTCGTAGCGCTCCAGCGCGGGCGCGAGCACCCGCTGCAGGGTCTGCTCGCGCGCGACCTCCTGCACCAGCTGCACCTCGGCGGCGGAGAGGTCGATGTTGGAGGGCAGCAGGTCCATGCCGGGCACCCCGGAGGGCACGACGACGTCCTCGAGGGTGACGTCGCGCTCCATCAGCAGGTTGTAGACCGTCATGTCCATCTCGTGGGGGTTGAGCCCCAGCCCGACCGACAGCGAGCCCTGCGGGTCGAAGTCGACGAGCAGCACCTTGCGACCGAACTCCGCGAGCGACGCACCGAGGTTGATCGTCGTGGTGGTCTTGCCCACGCCGCCCTTCTGGTTGCACATCGACACCACGCGCGCGCGCCCGTGCTCGGCCACGGGGCCGGGCTCGGGGATCAGCGGCATCGGGCGGCCGGTGGGGCCGAGGTCGCCGACGGCGGTCGCCTTCGCGGAGACCGCCGGGGTGGCCGGCCGCGCCGAGGGCGGGCGCTCGAACGGGAGGGGCTCGGTCAACTGCTGCTCTTCTCCGAGGGTGGGGGTCGGCGTGCGGAACCGGGGCGGCATCTCGTGGGCGCTGCTGCCCCCGGGTCCGGGGACCATTCCACCATCGCTCATCGGGCGCTCCTCGCTCGGGATCCCCACGTCGGCGCCACCGGGGCGCCGCACCGGGATCCTGCCTCCGTGTCGACACGACGACATGTCGGTCGACGTCCGCGCGAGCCTAGGTCCGCCCACCCCCGGCGACAACCCGGTGGCCGTCCTCCCCAGCCCGGTGCCCCGATCTGTGCACGGATTGTGGAGGAGGTCCCGGGGTTCTGCACAGGCACCTCCCCACCTGGGGACGAACCTGTGGAGGAGCCGATGCGGTCCGAGCGGCCTCAGACCACCAGGTCGGCGTAGTCGGGGTGCTTGCCGATCCAGCCGGCGATGAAGGGGCACTGCGGCTCCACGCGGCGCTCCCCCGCCGCGCGCAGCTCGTCCAGCGCCGCGCGGGCCAGCGCCGAGCCGACGCCGCGGCCCTCGAAGCCGTCGCGCACGACCGTGTGGGTGAAGACCACCCGGGCCGGGTCGTCGGCGAGCTCGTAGACCGCGACACCGGCCAGCTCGGGCCCGTCGTACGCCGCCCAGCGCGACTCGCCCGGCTCGTGCCTGACCGTGACCCCCGACGTCCGCGCCTGCTCGCTCATGGCCCCAGCCTAGGCCGCGACCGGGCTCACGCCCCCGAGGCGCGAGCGGTGTAGACCGACAGCACGACCCCGCCCGCGAGGGTGCTGCTGGAGACGTGCGTGAACCGGCGCAGACCCGCTCCGCGGACCACGGGCACGCCCTCGCCGAGGAGCACCGGGTGCACCTTGAGGTGGATCTCGTCGATCTCCTCGACGAGCTGCCCGGCGAGGTCGCCGCCCCCGCACAGCCAGATGTCGCCCCCCGGCGCGGCCTTGAGCTCCCTGACGCGGGCCGCGAGGTCGCCCTCCCACCGGTGCTGGGTCGGGTCCTCGGGCAGGTCGGCGTGGGTCGCGACGTACTGCGTGAGGTGCGGGTAGGCGCTGGTCAGCCCGGCCGCGAGCGCCGGACGGTGGGTGGCCGCGCCCATGACGACGGTGTCGAAGCGCACCGGCGGGCCGCTGATGCCGAAGACCTCGCGCAGGTGGGCGGGGCAGGTGTCGGGGTAGGCCGCGAGCGCGGCGGCGGCCGACTCCAGGTCCTCCTCGAGCACGGAGGTGTCGCCGCCGGGTCCGGCGATGAAGCCGTCGAGGGAGGTGGCGACCAGGTAGACCAGCGAGCGCACGGGCGGCTCCTCGGTGTGTGTGTGTGGGGGCGGGGGCGCCCAGGCTCACAGCCCCCGCCACCCCACCGCAACCGCATTCACGAGCCGGTGCTCGAGCAGCGAGCCACCCCGGTGGTTGAGGAGCGAGCGCCAGCGAGCGTCTCGAAACCACCCACCACCCCGGGGCTCGAGCAGCGAGCCCACCCCCGGTGGTTGAGGAGCGAGCGCCAGCGAGCGTCTCGAAACCACCACTCGCCCAGCGGCCCGGCCTCAGCCCCCCAGCCGCCGGAAGGCGGTGGTGACCAGCACCAGCTCGCCGATCTTGTCGGAGGCGTCGAGGTCGGCGGTGGCCTCCACGACCCAGTCGTGGTGCCCCTCGGGGTCGTGCAGGGTCTGGCGCACCAGCAGCAGCCGCGCCGTGCCCTCGTCCCCGTCGCCGTCGACCCCGGCGGGCACGCCGACCGTCTCCTCCACCTGCAGCAGCGCGGGCCCGCGCGCGTCGGGCCCCAGCTCGACCCGGTCGTGCTCGGCGTAGTAGTCCTCGATCGCGGCGTCCCACACCGAGCGGGTGACGACGACCGCGCGCGGCGGGTCGGAGCGGTCGGCCGCGGCCCGCTCGAGGGCCATCAGGGCGTCGAGGTCGTCGCGCGCCACGAGCTCCACCCGGCGCCACATCGCGTTGCGCACCATGACGGCGAAGGCCCGGCCCTGCTTCGAGATCGGGCGCGGCGAGGCGGGCGGGCCGGAGCCGGCGAGCTCCGCCGCGCGCCGGGCGACGGCCTCGGGGTCGGTCATCGCCTCCCACTCGTCGAGCAGCGAGGAGTCGGTCTGGCGGATCGTCTCGCCCAGCCACTCGGCGAGGTCGTCGAGCTCGGGGGTGCGGTGGCGCTCGGGCACGGTCACGCGCAGCGTGCGGTAGGCGTCGGTGAGGTAGCGCAGCACCAGGCCCTCGGAGCGGGCGAGCTGGTAGCGGCCGACGAAGTCGGTGAAGCCCATCCCCTGCTCGTACATCTCGCGCACGATCGACTTCGGCGCCAGCGCGTCCTCGGAGAGCCACGGGTGGCTCTGCCGATAGATCTCGTACGTCGTGCCCAACAGCTCCGCGAGGGGCTGGGGCCACGTGATCTCGTCGAGCAGCGCCATCCGCTCGTCGTACTCCACGCCGTCGGCCTTCAGCTCGGCGACGGCCTCGCCGCGCGCGGCCCACTGCTGGGCGAGCAGGATCTGCCGGGGCGCCTCGAGCACGGCCTCGACGACCGAGACGAGGTCGAGGGTGTGGTCGTCGGCCTCGGGGTCGAGCACCTCGAAGGCGGCCAGCGCGAAGTGCGCCAGCGGCTGGTTGAGGGCGAAGTCGTCGGGCAGGTCGACGGTGAGCACGTAGCGCCGGCCGAGCTCGTCGGGCTCCTCGAGCCGGGTCACGGTGCCCGACTGCACCAGGCTGCGGGTCAGCCGCAGCGCGCGGCGCGCCAGGCGCACGCGGTTGCGACGGTCCTCGTGGTTGTCGGTGAGCAGCCGCCGCAGCACCGCGAAGGCGTCCTCGTCACGGGCCAGGACGTTGATGATCATCGAGTTGTCGACCCGCATGCGCGAGACCAGCTGCTCGGGGGTGCCCTCGACGAGCTTGTCGAAGGTCTGCTCGGTCCACACCACCGAGCCCTCGGGGGGCTTGCGCAGCTGGGCCTTGCTCTTGCGCTTGGCCTGCTTCTCCGCGCTCATCGCGGCGTTCTTGGCCTCGGCCTTGCGCTTGGCCTTCTCGTTCTCGATGGTGTGCTCGGGGGCCTGCACGACCACGTAGCCGCGGGTGTCGTAGCCGGCGCGGCCGGCCCTCCCGGCGATCTGGAGGAACTCGCGGCTGCGCAGCACCCGCTGTCGGTTGCCGTCGAACTTCGCGAGCCCGGTGAAGAGCACCGTGCGGATCGGCACGTTGATGCCGACGCCGAGGGTGTCGGTGCCGCAGATGACCGAGAGCAGACCGGCCTGGGCCAGCTGCTCGACCACGCGTCGGTAGCGGGGCAGCATGCCGGCGTGGTGCACGCCGATGCCGCGGCGCAGCAGCTTGGAGAGCGTCTTGCCGAAGCCGGCGCCGAAGCGGAAGCCCGCGAGCCGCTCGGCCAGCTCGTCAGCCGGCTTGGGCACCCACTTCGCGTTGAGCAGCGCGGTGGCCTGCTCGACCGCGGCGGCCTGGGTGAAGTGCACGACGTAGACGGGGGCCTGGCCGGTGGTGACCAGCTCCTCGAGCTGCTCGAGCAGCGGGGTGAGCGACCAGGTGAAGTCCAGCGGCACGGGCCGCTCGGCGTCGTCGACCACGGCGGTCTCGCGCCCGGTGCGCCGGGTGAGGTCGGCGGCGAGGTCCGTGACGTCGCCGAGGGTCGCCGACATCAGCAGGAACTGCACGTCGGTCAGCTCGATCAGCGGCACCTGCCAGGCCCAGCCGCGGTCGGGCTCGGCGTAGAAGTGGAACTCGTCCATCACGACCAGGCCCACGTCGGCGCCCGCCCCCTCCCGCAGCGCGAGGTTGGCCAGCACCTCGGCGGTGCAGCAGATGATCGGGGCGTCGGCGTTGACCGAGGCGTCGCCGGTGAGCATGCCGACGTTGTCGGCCCCGAAGACCTGGCAGAGCGCGAAGAACTTCTCGCTCACCAGCGCCTTGATGGGCGCGGTGTAGAAGGACACCTCGTCGCGGGCCAGCGCCGCGGCGTGGGCGGCCACCGCCACGAGCGACTTGCCCGACCCGGTGGGGGTGGCCAGCACGACGTTGCTGCCCCCCAGCAGCTCGATGACGGCCTCGTCCTGGTGGGGGTAGAGCGAGACCCCGGTGCCCGCGGCCCAGGCCACGACGGCGTCGTAGACCTCGTCGTCGCCGGCGCCCACGCGCGGAGGCCAGGCGGTGGCCGCGCCGTCGGGGGCGCTCATCCGCGCGCTCGCGGGTGGGAGGTGGCGAAGACCTCGCGCAGGTTGTCCACCGTCACCAGCGTGTAGACCTGGGTGGTGGTCACGGAGGCGTGGCCCAGGAGCTCCTGCACGACGCGGACGTCGGCGCCCCCGTCGAGCAGGTGGGTGGCGAAGGAGTGGCGCAGCGTGTGCGGGGAGACGTCGCGGGTCACACCGGCCCGGTCGGCGGCCTTGGCCAGCACGGCCCAGGCCGACTGCCGCGAGAGCCGGCCCCCGCGGGCGTTGAGGAAGAGCGCTCCGGCCTGGCCCGGGCCCGTCGCGGCCGCGACCAGCTCCGGGCGACCGCGCACGAGGTAGGCCTCCACCGCCTCCAGGGCGTAGGAGCCGACCGGCACGATCCGCTCCTTGCCGCCCTTGCCGCGCAGCAGCACCGTGCCCGGCACGGCGGCCAGCCCGGGCTCGGCGGCGCCGCTGCGGTCGAGGTCGTCGACGTCGAGCCCCACGGCCTCCGAGATCCGCGCACCGGTGCCGTAGAGCACCTCCAGCAGCGCCCGGTCGCGCAGCGCGAGCGCGGTGCCGGGGGCGCCCGCGGCCTCCAGGATCGCCTCGACGTCCGACAGGGGCAGCGCCTTGGGCAGCCGCTTGGCCGGGGCCGGTGGCTTCACCCCGGCCGCCGGGTCGGCCCCGGCGAGGCCGTCGGCCACAGCGAAGCGGTGGAAGCCGCGCACGGCCACCACCGTGCGGGCCGCCGACGTCGCGCTCAGGGGCGGGTGCTCGGCGTCGCCCTCGCGCAGCGCGACCAGGAAGTCCGAGACCACCGCCTCGGTCACCTCGTCGAGGCTCGAGACCCCGCGGGCCGCGAGGTGGGCGAGGTAGCGGCGCAGGTCGCGGCGGTAGGACGACAGGGTGTTGGTCGCCAGGCCGCGCTCGACCGAGAGGTGGTCGAGGTAGGTGCGCACGGCGACGCGGGGGCCCGTCACGTCCCCGGTGCCTCCCCCGTCACCCACCGTCGCGGGCTCCTGCGCGAGCGTCGGCACCCGGGTCAGGCCAGCACGCGGTCGAGGGAGACCGCGTCGACGCCGACGGCCTCGCCCACGGGGGCGTTGGTGAGCTGCCCGTCGTGGGTGTTGAGCCCCAGCGCCAGGCTGCGGTCGTCGCGGCAGGCCTGCAGCCAGCCCTTGCCGGCCAGCGCCACGGCGTAGGGCATGGTGGCGTTGGTGAGCGCGTAGGTCGAGGTGGTCGGCACGGCGCCGGGCATGTTGGCCACGCAGTAGAAGACCGAGTCGTGCACGGCGTAGGTCGGGTCCGCGTGGGTCGTGGGGCGGGTGTCCTCGAAGCAGCCGCCCTGGTCGACGGCGATGTCGACGAGCACCGAGCCGGGCTTCATGGCCGCGACCAGCTCGTTGGAGACCAGCTTGGGGGCCTTGGCGCCGGGGATGAGCACGGCCCCGATGACCATGTCGGCCTGGGTGACGTGCTGCTCGATGGCCAGCTTGGAGGAGGCCAGGCCGTGCACGCGGTTGTCGTAGCGCCAGAAGGACATGCGCAGCTTGTCGAGGTCGGTGTCGAGCAGGGTGACGTCGGCGCCCATGCCGAGGGCGATGTTGGCGGCGTTCTGCCCCGAGACACCCGCGCCGATGACGACGACCTTGGCGTTGGCGACGCCGCCGACGCCGCCGAGCAGCACCCCGCGGCCGCCCTGGGCCTTGAGCAGCGCGTGGGCGCCGACCTGCGGGGCCAGGCAGCCGGCGACCTCCGACATGGGGTAGAGCAGCGGGAGCCCCCCGGAGGGCAGCTGCACGGTCTCATAGGCGATCGCGGTGACCTTGCGCCTCATCAGCTCGGCGGTCAGCGTCGGGTCGGCGGCGAGGTGGAGGTAGGTGAAGAGGAGCTGGCCCTCCCGCATGCGGTGGTACTCCTCGGCCACGGGCTCCTTGACCTTCAGCACCATCTCGGCCTCGCCCCACACGGCGTCGGCGTCGGGCAGCAGCGTGGCGCCGGCGGCGGCGTAGTCGTCGTCGCTGATCTGGGAGCCGACGCCGGCACCGGTCTCCACGACGACCTCGTGGCCGTGGGCCACCAGCTCGTGGACACCCAGCGGCGTCAGGGCCACCCGGTACTCGTGGTTCTTGACTTCCTTCGGGACGCCGACCTTCACCTGACACTCCTGTCATCACGGGGCCCCACGACGCTGTGGGGTGCGAGCGACACTATCGGGACGCGCGCGCCGATCCCGCCAGGCCCCTGGCGTGCGCGGCGAGCACCGCGATCACGACGGGCGCGTCGCGCAGGCGGCCGTCGAGCACCGCCCCGACCATGTCGTCGAAGGCCACCCAGCCCGCCTCCATCTCGGCCTCCTCGTGGGCCGGCACGAAGTCGCCGCGCCCCACCTCGCGCAGCCCCCGCGCGAGGTAGATGTGGGCCAGCTCCTCGGAGATCCCCGGCGAGGAGTACGTCGACACCAGGTGGGTCCACTCCTGCGCCTCGTAGCCGGCCTCCTCGACCAGCTCGCGGCGCGCGACGTCGACCGGCTCCTCGCCGTCGACGTCGAGCAGCCCGGCGGGCAGCTCCACGAACCGGGTCTGCGCCGCGTGGCGGTACTGCCACAGGCACAGCACCCGCTCCTCGTCGTCGACGGCCAGGATGACCGCGGCGCCGGGGTGCTCGAGCACCACGCGGCGGAAGGGCTCCTCCTCGGGGTGGCCGGGGCGCTGGATGCGGTCCTCGCGCAGGGCCACGACCCAGCCGTCGCGGTGCAGGTCGCCGCTCGAGCGGACCGGCCAGGAGGCCGGCTCGTCGCGCAGCGCGGGCTGCGTGCCCGCGCCGTCGTCCACCGCGCCCACCTCAGGCCTCCGCGGCGTCGCGGCGCACGAGCTCGGCGTCGATCGGGAACCGCAGCTCCTTCTGCCGCTCGATGGCCGCGCCGACCAGGCCCGCGAAGAGCGGGTGCGGCCGGGTCGGGCGCGAGCGCAGCTCGGGGTGGGCCTGGGTGGAGACGTAGTAGGGGTGCACCTCGCGGGGCAGCTCGACGAACTCCACGAGGCTGTCGTCGGGGGCCGTGCCGGAGAAGACCAGTCCGGCCTCCTCGAGCCGGGCGCGGTAGGCGTTGTTGACCTCGTAGCGGTGGCGGTGCCGCTCGTGCACCAGCGCCTCGCCGTAGGCGGCGCGCACGACGGTGCCGTCCTTGAGCGCCGCGGGGTAGAGCCCCAGGCGCATCGTGCCGCCGAGGTCGCCGGCCCCCTCCACGTACTCCTTCTGCTCGGCCATCGTGGCGATGACCGGCTCGGGGGTCTCGGGGTCGAACTCCGTGGAGCCGGCCTGCTCGAGGCCCAGGACGGTGCGGGAGTACTCGATCACCATGCACTGCAGGCCCAGGCACAGCCCGAGGGTGGGCAGGCCGTGGGTGCGGGCGTAGGTGAGGGCGCCGAGCTTGCCCTCGAGGCCGCGGATGCCGAAGCCGCCGGGCACGCAGACGGCGTCGAGGTCCTGCAGGTTGCGCGCGGCGCCCGCCGGGGTGGCGCAGTCGTCGGAGGGGATCCAGCGCAGGTTGACCTTGGCCTCGTGGGCGAAGCCACCGGCGCGCAGCGCCTCGGCCACCGAGAGGTAGGCGTCGGGAAGGTCGATGTACTTGCCGACCAGGCCGATGGTCACCTCCTCCTTGGGGTGGTGCACGCGGCGCAGCAGGTCGTCCCACAGTGTCCAGTCGACGTCGCGGAAGGGCAGGTCGAGACGTCGCACGACGTAGGCGTCGAGGCCCTCGCGGTGCAGCACCTTGGGGATGTCGTAGATCGACGGGGCGTCGGCCGCGGTGACCACGGCCTCCTCGTCGACGTCGCACATCAGCGAGATCTTCTTCTTGATCGAGGCCGGCAGCTCGCGGTCGGCGCGGCACACGACGGCGTCGGGCTGGATGCCGACCTGGCGCAGCGCGGCCACGGAGTGCTGGGTGGGCTTGGTCTTCAGCTCCCCCGACGGGCCGATGTAGGGCACCAGCGAGACGTGCAGGAAGAAGCAGTTGCCACGCCCGATGTCGTGGCGCACCTGGCGCGCGGCCTCGAGGAAGGGCAGCGACTCGATGTCGCCGACCGTGCCACCGACCTCGGTGATGACGACGTCGACGTCCTCGCCGCCCATCGCGAGCACGCGCTCCTTGATCTCGTTGGTGATGTGCGGGATCACCTGCACCGTGTCACCGAGGTAGTCGCCGCGGCGCTCCTTGGCGATGACGCTGGAGTAGACCTGCCCGGTGGTGACGTTGGCGATCTGACCGAGGTCGGTGTCGAGGAAGCGCTCGTAGTGGCCGATGTCGAGGTCGGTCTCGGCGCCGTCGTTGGTCACGAAGACCTCGCCGTGCTGGAAGGGGTTCATCGTCCCCGGGTCGACGTTGAGGTACGGGTCGAGCTTCTGCATCGTCACCCGCAGCCCCCGCGAGCGCAGCAACCGGCCCAGGCTGGACGCCGTGAGCCCCTTGCCGAGCGAGGAGGCGACGCCTCCGGTGACGAATACGTGCTTGGTCGGCCCTGGGTTCCTCACGGAACTCCACCCTACGTCAGGTCGGCCCGCCCCGTGACCACCCGCCGCGACACGCCCCCGCACGGTGACCGACGAGACACCGACGCCGGCCGAGGAGGCGGAGCCAGCGACCGTCTCGACACCACCCGACCCGAACCCGGTCCAGTCCGGCATGGTCGACGACCACGCCCCAGCACGGTGGTTGAGGAGGGAGCGCCAGCGACCGTCTCGACACCACCCGACCCGCCCAGCACGGTGGTTGAGGAGGGAGCGCCAGCGACCGTCTCGAAACCACCCGACCCAGCCGTCCAGCACGGCGACGTCAGGGCGACGACCGCCGCCCCGACATCAGTCGACCGGCACGGCCCCGTCGGCTCCGGCGACCCCGAAGTCGCCCCCGGCCCCCGACGGCGAGCGGAGCAGGGCGAGCAGGGTGGTGACCTGTCCCGGCGCGGTCTCGACCCCGTCCACGCTCGGGACGCCCTCGACGCCGCCGTCCTCGCGCAGCGTCGCCAGCACCCCGTCGGCCCCCGACGACGTCGGCCCGGCGAGCACGACGCCCTGCGTCGTCGCGGAGAGCCCGCTCAGCAGGTCCTGGAGCACGTCGGGGTCGACCTGCTGGTCGTCGCCGAGCACCACGACGAGCAGCGGCGCCAGGGCGGCGTCGGGCTCCGGCGAGGTCACCAGGCCGGCCTCGCTGAGGCTGTCGCGCACGGTGCGGCCGGCGTCGGTCACCTCGCCACCGGCCTCCGACGAGCTGCCCACGGCCAGCCCCGTCAGCTGTCCCAGCCTCACGTACGCCGGCGCGTCGGGGTCGACGCCCCGGGCCGCCGGTGCGTCGCCGAGCTGCTCGAGCACCTGCGTGCCGAGGCTGTCCACCAGGGTGCTCGACGTCGGGTCGGTCAGCCGGGCCTGGAGCTCGTAGCGCGCGGCGACCTCGCCGCCGGCGACCTGCACCTGCTCGGAGAGCGCGGTGAGCGTGTCCTCGTCGGCGCCCGGCAGCGCCAGCAGCGCCACGGGACGGTCGGCGAGCGCGTCGTCGTAGAGCCGCGCCGCCGTCGCGCTGGCGAAGGCCTCGCCGTAGCCGGCCTGGGCGATCGGCCCGGTCTCGGCCGAGACCTGACGGGCGGTGGCGGTGTCCCGCTCTCGGCCGAGCTCGCTGAGCGGACCCCCACCGAGCACGACCCCGACGGCCAGGGCGAGGAAGACGGCGACGAGCGAGACGACGTGGTGGCGGTACGAGATCACGGGAGGAGTCCTTGCAACAGGTCGGAGAGGGTGCGGCCGAGGTCGGCGAGGGCGTCCGCGCCCTGGTCGGCCCAGGACTGGCCCACGGGAGTGACGGCCACGGCGGCGGCGAGGGCGAGCAGACCGGCCAGCATCACCAGCAGCAGGTGGACCGGACGCACGCGCCCGGAGTAGAGCCGGGGCACCGCGTCGGCGTCGACGAGCCGCGCGCCCAGGGCGAGGCGCACCAGGTGGCTCCCGGCCGCGCTCGAGCGGGTCCGGTCGAGCAGGTCGGTGAGACCACCGGCCAGCCCGACACCGACGACGAGGGCCGGGTCGTGGGCGTCGACGGTCAGCAGCGCGGCGTCGGCGGCGTCGAGGGAGGTGGCCAGCCGCGAGGGCCGGATGCCGAGGCGGTCGAGGGAGTCGGCGACGTCGCTGCGGCCGAGGTCGCCCACGAGCACCACGTCGCCGGCGGCGCGCAGCGTGCGCGCCGAGGGCAGCGTCGGCCGGTCGTGGCGCAGGTCGACCACCACGACGTCGACGTGCAGACCGGCGGCGACCACGCTGTCGGCGAGGTCGGCGGCGGCCACGACCACCGGCTCCTGCTCGCGCAGGAACGGCCGCAGCTGCGCCAGCTGCTCGCGGTGCCGCGCGCCGGCGGCCACGAGGACCACGGTGCGCCCCCGCACCGCGGTGGCCAGGCGTGGGAGGCCCTCGCGGTGCAGCAGGAGGGGCTCCTCGCGCCGCAGCAGCTCGGTGCCGTGGTGGCTGATGGTCTCGAGCTGGGTCGCCAGTCCGCTGCGCGCGGCGTCGAGGTCCTCGCGCAGCACGCCGAGGTCGACGCTGCGACCGGGCACCTGCTCCCCGCTGTCGAGGTGGAGCACGCCGTCCTCGACCACCACGCGCGCACCGTCGCGCAGTCGCGAGCGACCCGCGGCACCGAGACCGTCGACGAGCACGATGCCGGCCTCGGCCAGCACCAGCGGCCCCTGGGCGGGGAAGCGCCCCGAGACGAAGGGCGAGACGTTCACGACCGCTGACACTCCCGCTCCCACGAGGCGTCGCGCCGTGGCGCGGTCGAGGTCGCTGTGGTCGAGCACGGCCACGTCCCCCGACCGCAGCCGCGGCAGGAGGTCGCTGGTGCGGGCCTCGAGCCTCAGGGGACCGACGAGGCCGGTGGTCTCGGGGGCGGGACGCAGTCTTTCGGGGATCGCGCCGACCTCGTGCTCCAGCCGCTGCCGGGCACCGACCTGGCCGTCGCGCTGGGCCTGCTGCACCTGCTCG
>NZ_CAKASO010000051.1:0-22291 GCF_916862475.1 Nocardioides sp. Leaf374 | reverse complement strand
GCGGGCCCGGCGGCGGTCGCGGGCCCCGACCCCTGGTCGAGCAGCGGTCCGACGTGGAGGGCGCGGACGTCGACGCCGCGCTGCACCGCGGTGGCCACGGCCCGCAGGTGGCCCTCGAGGCGGCTCGTGCGGGGGTCGACGGGGGCGATGGGGCCGCCGGGGACGCCGGGGACGCCGCGGACGACCGGGGCCTCGGGGGTGCCCGCGTCGGCGGGGGTCGCGGGCTCGACGTACGGGGCGGGCGCGAGCGCGACCTGGAGCGGGGGGAGGGCGGCGCGGTAGCGGGCGCGGAACATGATCAGCCACTCGCGCAGGGCGTCGGGCACGACGGGGGTGCCGGCGTCGGTCTCGGGGTAGCCGAGCAGCTCGCAGCGCTCGAAGGGCACCTCCGACTCCTCCCCCGCGATGCCGATCTTGAGCGGGCTGTCGTAGGTGACGCCGTAGAAGTCGAGGGGCTGGCGGATGGTGGCCAGGTCGCCGTCGCGCACGACCTCCTCGAGGAGGGGCTGCAGGTCGACGGGGTAGCGGCCCAGCAGCATCGGCTCGAGGAAGAGCGCGTTCCACAGGGCGTCGTGGAGCTTGGTGGCGGCGACGTCGGCGACGTCCTCGCTGGCGGGCCACATGGGTGCGTGGTGGTTGGCGCAGCCGATGCTCGGGCCGGTGGCCGCCCCGTCGGCCAGGGGGTCGGCCAGGGGGTCGGCCAGGGGGTCGGCCAGGGGGTCGGCCAGGGGGTCCGGGGCGGTGGCGGGGTCGGCGAGGGGGCCGGGGCTGCCCGGCGGCGCGACCGGGGACCGCCCGCGGGCGGTGGCGCGCAGGGCGAGGACGGCCCGCCCGTGGGCGAGCAGCAGGTGGTGGGCCACGGGGAGGGCGTCGAAGGCGAGGCTGAGGCCGGGCGCCGCGCGACCGGTCATGTGGCCCTCGACGAGCAGCCGCGCGGGCTGGTCCACCGGCACCCAGTGCTCGACGCGGTCGCCCCAGCGCTCACCGGCCAGGGCGGCGAGGTCGGCGAGGCGGTCGACGGTGCCGCGGTTGAGCCAGCCGCCGTCGGCCTGCAGCGGCTCGGGCAGCACGCCGTCGTGGAGGGTCACCGACGGTCGGATCCCGGCGGCGGCCAGGGCGTCGAGGAGGAGGTCGACGTGGCGGGCCTCGGCCTCCTCCAGGGGCCCCGCGCCGCTCGGCTGGAGCCGCGGCCACGAGAGCGCGACGCGGGCCGAGGTCACGCCGAGCCCGGCGAGCCGGCGTACGTCGGAGGCCGCGGTGGCGCAGTCGCGCGCCCCCGGGGCCCGGGTCAGCCCGAGCCCGTCGGCGTCCACGCCGACGGCGAAACCCGGGGGCAGCACGGGCAGGGACCCGTCGCCGGGCCGGTGGGGGGACGGCACGGGCACAATGATGCCCGTGAGCGTCGAGATCCGTCGGGGAACTGTCCGCTTCGTCAGCCGGGCCGCGGGGCGGGAGACGAAGCACTCCTTCGCCTTCGGCGAGCACTACGACCCCGAGCGGCTCTCGTTCGGCCCGATCGTGTGCCACGACGACCACCACCTGCGCGGCGGCACCGGCTTCGAGGCCCACCGCCACACCGACCTGGAGATCGTCACCTACGTCGTCAGCGGCGCGCTGGAGCACACCCACGCCGACCCCGACGGCGCAGGCGCGGCGGCGGAGCCTGTGCGCGTCGAGGCCGGGTCGCTGGCGCTGCTGAGCGCCGGCGCCGGCGTGAGCCACAGCGAGGTCGCCGTCAGCGGCGCGGGCCCGGTGCGCTTCGTGCAGGTGTGGCTGCGCCCCGACGAGCCCGGCGCGACCCCGTCGTACGCCGTGCACCCCGACGCCACCTCGCTCGAGGTGCCGGGTGTGGCCGGGGCACGGCTCGACGTCGTGCGGCTCGGCACGGGCGGGACCACGACCCTGCCCGAGGCCGCGCGGGTGCACGCCTTCGTGTCCCGGGGCGCACTGGTGCGCTCCTCGCTGGCTGAGCCGGTGCAGGCCGGCGACGCCTTCCTCTTCGTCGACGAGCCGGCCCACGAGGTCACCGCCGCGGTGCCCACCGAGCTGCTGGTCTGGTCCTTCCGGTCCTGACCGGACCCGGTATCGCGGGTCCAGGCGCCTCCCCGCGGCTCGGCGTGCCCCCTGGACCTGATGACCGGAGGGGGCCGGCAGCGTCCCCGGCGCCTGAGGACCGCGGGTCGATCGGCGACCTGCCCGATCTCCTGCGCAGCGTCCTGCCCCGAGACCAGGGGCCGCCACCCGCCGCCGACCCCACCGACGGCCCGCGGCCCCCTGGCGCGAACGCATCCTGGGGTTGATCGAACGTTCGTTCAACCGCAGACACGTCGCCGTCCGAGGAGCTTCTGAGCCCGCGGCGCGCCCGCCACCGGCGCCGGCGACTGCCGAGCGCGGACCGCCCGGGCAGAAGGGGCGATCAGGGTGACGGGGCGACCGGGCAGGCAGGTGAGGGCGGGCGGGGCGAGGCGGAGCGGGGTGAGACGAGGCGAGGTGACGCGAGGCGGGCGAGGCCGTCGTCTCAGCCGATGACGCGGAGCGCCCCGGGCCGTATCTCGACCACGGCAGGCACAGCAGGCGGACCGCCGAGCCCAGGAAGCTCCCCCAGGGCCTCGCCGTCGGCGCCGACCGGCACGCGGGAGTCCGCGGCGATCTCGACGCGTCGCCCGGTGAGCACCGTGACCTCGGGCAGCTCGACGTGGGAACCGCCGTAGATCCGCGGGAACCGCCGGATCAGCTCCAGGCGCGAGGCCGCCTCGACGACGACGACGTCGAGCAGCCCGTCGTCGACGCGGGCGGACGGGGCGATGCGCATGCCCTGGCCGTAGTAGCCGGAGTTGGCGACGACGACGGTGGCCGCGGCGTACTCCGCGACCGCGCCGTCGACGACGACGCGGAAGCGGCCGGGCTGGTAGGTCGCCAGGGCGCGGACGGCACCGAGGGGGTACTGCAGCGGCTTCGGCGTCCAGCGCATCCGGTCCACCAGCGCGGCGGCGCGGGCGTCGACCCCGCTGTAGACCGAGCCGGCGACGAGGCGCTCGGGTGCGCCGGGGGCCTGCCACGAGAGCAGGTCGACGCGGCGCTCCGCCCCGTGGAGCAGCAGCTCGGCGACCTCCCCGGGCTCGGTGGGCAGACCGAGCATGCGGGCGAAGTCGTTGCCACGACCCGCGGGCAGCACGCCGAGGACGCCGCCCCCCGCGCAGACCTCACCGAGCAGGTGGGACAGCGTGCCGTCGCCACCGACGGAGACGACGACGTCACCGCGCTCTACGGCCCGGGCGACGAGCGCCGCCACCGCCCGCGGGCCCGGGGAGGAGACGACGTCGACCCGGGCGCCGGCCTCGCGCAGCTGCCGCGCGACCGGCAGGACCGCCTCGGGTGCAGCGCCGTCGCCCGAGGCGGGATTGACGAGGAACGTGAAGGATCGGGTCACGGGGGAAGCACTCCGGGGTCGAGGATGCCGGTCGGGTCTGCGGTGCGGGTGGGTGGTCGTGCCACCCGCGGCCATGATGGCGCCGCTCGCGCCGCTCCTGACGGCGCCCCACCGTGGCGGCGGTGCGGGCCGGGTCGGCGTACGCCTCCCCCTCAGCCTCCGAGCCGGGTCGGCGCTCCCCGCCCGGGCCGCCCGGCCCGCCCACCGTGGCCCGTCGCGCGTCGACCGGCCGCCCAGCGATGAGTCCGACCGTCGACGCCGGTCGGTGGGAGGGAGCACACTGCTGGACGACAGGAGCGCACGATGACGGTGGCGACGGCGACGAGGGACCAGGCCATGACCGAGACAGCGACATCCGCGGCGACACCCGCGGCGACACCCGCGGCGACGACGGGCGGCGCCGAGCTCGCCGACTTCCCCGCGCTCACCGAGCGCTACCAGCGCGAGCTGCTGGCCCACTGCTACCGGATGAGCGGCTCCGTGCACGAGGCCGAGGACCTCGTGCAGGAGACCTTCCTGCGCGCATGGCGCGCCTCGGCCGACTTCCAGGGCCGCTCGTCGGTGCGCACGTGGCTCTACCGGATCGCCACCAACGTCTGCCTGACCAACCTCGAGGGCCGACCCCGCCGTCCCCTGCCCGCCGGCCTCGGCACCTCCGACCAGCTGGCCGGCGACGCCCTGGAGGAGAACCACGAGATCGCCTGGCTCGAGCCCGTGCCCGACGCCGCCGTGGTCGTCGCCGAGCGCGACTCCATCCGGCTGGCCTTCGTGGCCGCGCTCCAGCACCTCCCGGCCCGGCAGCGGGCCGTGCTCATCCTGCGCGACGTGCTGCGCTGGTCGGCCGCGGAGGTCGCGGCCGCCCTCGACACCACGCCCGCGGCGGTCAACTCCGCCCTCCAGCGCGCCCACGCCCAGATGGCCCAGCGCGGCCTCACCGAGGACACCGTCGAGCAGGACCTCACCGGCGACCAGGAGCGGTTGCTCGAGGCCTACGTCGACGCGTTCTGGCGCAAGGACGTCGACCGCATCGTCGGCATGCTGCGCGCCGACGCGATCTGGGAGATGCCGCCCTTCACGGGGTGGTACGTCGGCGCCGACAACATCGGCGCCCTCATCGGCGGCCAGTGCCCCGGCGGCCACCACGACATGCCGATGCTGGCCACCGCCGCCAACGGCCAGCCCGCCTTCGGTCTCTACATGCGCACCCCCGCGGGCGACTTCGAGCCCTTCCACCTCCAGGTGGTCGAGCTCGACGCCGACCGCGTGCGCCACGTGCGGGCCTTCTTCGGTGTCGACTTCACCGCCTTCGGGCTGCCCGCGCGGCTGCCCGCGACCTACGAGCCCGGCGACCCCGCTCCAGCGGTCGACCCGGCCGTCGCCGCGCCGGCGAGCCACCGGTGACCTCGCAGCTCGACCGGGCGGTCGAGCTGCTGGAGCGCTCCCTGGCCCACACCCGGGTCGTCCTCCACGACCTGGAGGCGGCGCTGCCCTCGCGACCCGGGCTGCTGCGGGCGCCGACGCCGTGCACCGCGTGGGACCTCGAGGCGCTGCTCGCCCACCTCGCCGACTCCCTCGACGCCTTCACCGAGGCCGCCGGTGGTCGCGTGGAGATGGCCCGCCCACCGGGTGCCGGCGGGTCGCAGGATCCCGGGGGGCCGGCGCAGACGTCCCCGCCGGGCGCACCGTGGTGCGGTCCGACGGCCGACCCGGTCGGGCAGGTGCGTGACGTACGCCGACGGGCCGACCTCCTGCTGACCGCCTGGGTCGCTCGAGCGGACGCTGTGCGCTCGGGCGGCCACGGTGGAGGGCGTCCCCCCTCCGCGCCGGCGGACGCCACGCCCGGTGACCCGGCGCGCCCGGCGCGCCCGGTGCGCCCGGTGCGCCCGGTGGAGTCAGTGGGCTCGACCGACACAGCGGGCTCGGTGGGCCCGGAGGGCACGGTCGTGGGCGGCGACCCGGAGGGCCCGGGCGACGGCGCCGAGGTGGTCGCGGTGGCCGACCGCTCCCTGGGCGTGGCGACCGTGGTGGCAGCGGCGGCGCTCGAGGTCGCCGTGCACGGCTGGGACGTCGCCCGAGCAGCGGGCCTCGACCGCACGCTGCCGGACGCCCTGGCCGCCGACCTGCTGCCGGTCGCGCGCGCGTGCGTCGGGCCGGCCGACCGCGGCCCGCGCTTCGCGCCCTCCCCCACCACCGGCAGCGCGCCCGTCAGCGGGCCCGTCAGCGGACCCGGTGCGCGGCCCGTCGGCCGGCGTTCCGGCCCGGCCACCGCGACGCTCATGGCCCACCTGGGTCGTGACCTGACTGGACCGCTGCGGGAGGAGCCACGTCCCGGCGACACCAATCCCGGCGAACGCCCACCACCGGACCGTCGCGCTTCCTAACCTGTGCCCATGCAGGCCACCACGGCCGCCGCGACCGGCGGCCGGCACCTCGAGGACGCTCCGTCGACCGCACCCGCGCCGTCCGCACCCGCGCCGCCCGCGGCTGGGACCGCGCCGGTGGCCGGGACCACGCCCGTGGACGGCCCCGCGGCCGACACACCCGCCACCGCGGCCCGACCCGCGCTCGCCCGCCGGACGGGGGCGGCGCGGACACCGCAGCACCGCCCGACAGCCCGCCACCCCGGGCCGGCCGACCTCGCCGCTGCGCTGAGCAGGGGCCTGCTCGGCGGCGGTCCCGTGGACCTGACGCCGCTCGAGGGTGCGCGCGACGGCCAGCTCGACGGCCAGCAGGGGCGGCGCCCGCTGGGCCGCCTCGGGTCCAGCGGGTCCAGCGGATCCAACGGGTCCGTGCAGGCCACCGAGCCCGCCTCCGACCGCGCCGCCGCGACCGCGGGCCACGGCGCCCCCACCGCCGCCTGCACCTCGGCCACCTCCGCCCCCACCGCCGCCTCCACCTCGGCCACCTCGGCCGCCTCCGCCGCCGCGGCGTCGACCGCTGCCCCCGTCTCCGACGACCCCGCCGACGCCGCCTCGCTGTCACTGACCCGGGCGGTCCACCTGCTGCGTGCGGGGCGGGTCGAGGAGACCCTCGCCGCCCTCGACGCGCTCACGGCCGACCCCGACCCACGGCCCGATGCGGCCCGCGCCGGCCTGCCCGTGCATCTGGAGGTCGCTGCGCTGGCGACGGCCCTGGACGCCCACCTGTGCGCCGGCGACCTGGGCTCCGCGCTCGATGTCGGCCGGGCCCTCCGCGCCCTCGACACCAGCGCACCCCCGGGACCCGCCCCCACCAGCGCCGGCACCACCGACGTCGCGTCGACGTCCGGAGCCGCCCCGGGGGGTCTGGTGGACCCCCACCCCGAGGCCGTGCGTCAGCACGCGCTCGCCGAGCTGTGCGCCGCCTCCGGCGACCACGCCGGGGCGGTGGAGCACGCGAGCGCCGCCGGCCGGCTCGCCCCCGACGCCGCACCCGCCGACCTGCCCTGGCGCGCCTCGCTGGCGATGGCCCTGGCCCGCGCCGGGCGCCGCGGCGAGGCCGAGGCTCTGGTGGGCGACCACCTCGCCGCGGCCGACCGGGCGGGGTCGACGTACGCCCGGGCCGGGGCGCTGCGCACGCGGGCGAGCCTGCTCGCCGGCCCCGAGCGCACGGCCCGCCTCGAGGAGGCGCGCGCGCTGCTGACCGGTCGACCCGACCTCGCACGGCTCGCCGCCCAGGTCGACGTCGACCTGGCCGGGGTGCTGGCCCTGACCCCGGGCGGTGCCCCGCGCGCGGTCGCGCTGCTGCGCACCGCCGAGGCCTTCGCGAGCACCCACGGTCTCTGGCCCCTGCACGGCCGGGTCCGCCGCCTGCTCGAGCACCTCGGGGAGTCGCCACGGCGCATCGCCGCCGAGGTGCTGGCCCCGCTGGGCGCCCGGGAGCGGCGGGTGGCGGGCCTGGCGATGGCCGGCTCCACCAACCGTCAGGTGGCCGAGGAGCTCGGGGTCACGGTCAAGGCGGTCGAGTGGCACCTCTCGCGGGTCTACCGCAAGCTCGGGGTCACCTCACGCACCGGCCTGCGGGCGCTGCTCGAGGGCTGACCGCGCGACCCGCGGCCCCACGGGTGGGCGCCGGTCAGGCGCCCGGCCCTCCCGGCGGCGCGCACCACTCGAGGCTGCGGCCGTGGCCGTGGGTCCAGGCCAGGGCCTGCCCGTCGAGGCCGAGCACGAAGGTCTGTCGCCCCGGTGGCAGCTCGGGACCGGTGGCGGTGACCTCCGGCAGCACGCCGCGGCCCTCGTTGCTGACCCACCGGCAGGCCCCCGACCCGACGAGCTCGCGCATCATCGCCACGAAGCGGCGCCGGTCGTCCTCGGCGAGGTAGGCCACGACCGCGCTGTGCACCACGACCACCTGCGCCTCGCCGCCGACCTCCTCCACCAGGGCGGGGAGGTCGGTGAGCAGGTCACCCCGGCGTACGTCGGGCGGCTCGGCCCGGGCCACCTCGACGGCGCGGGCCAGCAGCTCACGGCGGTCGTCGTGCTCGGGCCAGACCAGCGTGGTCAGCCACGCCACGGTGTCGGGGTCGGCCGCGTCGAGCGGGTTGAGGTCGAGGCCGCCCCGCCACACCACCGGCGGCAGCGGGCCGGTCAGCAGCCCGCGCAGGCCCCCGTCGAGGCCCGCGTCGGGGCCCGCGTCGAGGCCCCCGCGCCCGGCTCCACCGGGCGCGCCCGGGTCGAGGGCGCAGGTGAGCAGGGGCGCGCCCGGGTCGCCCACGGTGACGCCGGGCTCGCCGGGCTCGCCGTGCGACCGGGCGCCTCCCGTCAGGTCCCAGCGGTAGCGCCACCGGTCGGGGTAGAGGCACAGCCCGGCGCTGGCGCCCACCTCGAGCAGGGCCAGCGGGCGGTCGTCGCCGCGGGTCGCCGCCACGAGGGCGGGGCGCAGCGTGGCCAGGCGGCGCACCTCGTTGGTCTGCGTGGTGCGCGACAGGATCGTGGCGCGCACGGCGCCCCCGTCGGCGAGCAGCGCGTCGCGCAGCGCGGAGTAGGGCCCCGGAGCCGGCACACCGTGCCAGCGGGCAGCGGCCAGCACCAGGTTGGGCTGGCGCCGGGCGTCGGGCAGCGCCCCGATCCAGGCCAGCACCTCGGGGTCGTCGGCCACGTGGCGCGCCCAGTCGGCGAAGCAGGCGGAGTCGCCGTCGGCGTAGGCCGCGAAGTCGACGTACCGCGCGGCGAGGTCACCCCACATCTCCATGCCCCGATCGTCCCCCACCGCCGCCCAGCACCACCTCCCGCCACCACCCGCCAGCTCCCACCACCACCGCCGGGCCCGGTCGGGGCCGGACGGACAGGGGCGGGGCCTCCCGGTGTTTCGCGCGCCGGGGCGCCGGACATGCTGAGGCCCAGCGCCCCACCCCGGGGCGCGGGCGGGAGCGCAGCGGTGACGGTCTACCTGGTGGTCGGGCTCGTCGGCCTGCTCGTGCTCGCGGTCTCGCTGCTGCTCGGCGACGCCCTCGACGGGCTCCTCGACGGCGCGGTCGACGCGCTCGGCGACGCCTTCTCCACCGCGGTGCTCGGCGCCTTCCTCGCCGCCCTCGGCTTCGGCGGCGCGATCGCGGAGGCCCTCGACGCACCGCTGCTCGTCTCGCTGCCGGTCGGCGTGGCCTCGGGCGTGGTCTTCGGGTGGTTCGCCTCCTGGCTGACCCGGCTGGTGCGCGACGGCGGCAGCGACGCCACCCTCACCACCGACGACACCCGGGGCCGCGACGGACGGGTGGTCACCGGCATCCCCGCCGACGGGTTCGGGGTCGTCGACGTCCTGGTCGGGGGGCACACGATGCGCCTCAACGCCCGCGCCGAGGAGCCGCTCGGCCCCGGCACCCCGGTGCACGTCACCAGCGTCCTCTCCCCCACCGCGGTCACCGTCGCCCCGCTGTGGCCCGAGGTCCGCTGACCCGTCCGCGTCCCCCCTCCCACCCGGCTCCACCACCCCACGCCGCACCACCCCACGCCGCACCGCCCCCACGCCGCACCGCCCGAAAGGCCCCCCATGGACCTGCTCATCCCCCTCGGTGGACTCCTCGTCCTCCTCGTGCTCCTCGTCCTGCTGGTCACCAGCCGCTACAAGGTCGCCGGACCCAACGAGGCCTTCATCGTCACCGGGCGCAAGGGCAAGGCGGTGCTCAACCCCGAGACCGGCGCCCTCACCACCGACCTGTCGGGGCAGAAGGTCATCCTCGGCGGCGGCACCTTCGTGATCCCCTTCGTGCAGAAGCTCGCCACCCTCGACCTGTCCTCGCGCCGCATCTCGGTGCAGATCCGGGGCGCGGTCTCGGGCCAGGGCATCAAGCTCAACGTCGAGGGCGTCGCCATCGTCAAGGTGGGCGGCAACGCCGACCAGATCCGCCTGGCCGCCCAGCGCTTCCTCTCGCAGCAGGCCGACGTCGAGCCCTTCACCCAGGAGGTGCTCGCGGGCGCGCTCCGCTCGATCGTGGGCGGGCTGACCGTGGAGCAGATCATCCGCGACCGCGCCGCCTTCGCCCAGCGCGTGGCCGACGAGTCGGAGAACTCCCTGACCGGCCAGGGCCTGATCCTCGACACCTTCCAGATCCAGGACGTCACCGACGACGGCTCCTACCTCGCCGACCTCGGCCGCCCCGAGGCCGCCCGCATCGGCCAGGCCGCCTCCATCGCCGAGGCCAACGCCCGCCAGGCCGCCGAGCAGGCGCGGATCAAGGCCGAGGAGGAGATCGCCATCGCCCAGCGCGCGCTCGCCCTCAAGCAGGCCGAGATCAAGGCCGAGACCGACGCGGCCTCCGCCAACGCCGCCTCGGCCGGACCCCTGGCCCAGGCCGACCGCGACCAGGCCATCCTGCTGGAGCAGGAGAAGGTGGCCGTGCGGCAGGCGGCGCTCACCGAGCGCAACCTCGAGACCGAGGTGCGCAAGCCCGCCGACGCCGCGCGCTACCGCGTCGAGCAGGAGGCCGAGGCCGCCCGGTCGGCCGAGATCGCCGCCGCCGAGGCGCGCAAGGCCGCCACGATCGCGGCCGCCGAGGCCGCCGCCGAGCAGGCCCGGCTCAACGGTGAGGCCGAGAAGTCACGGCGTACGGCGCTCGCAGAGGCCGAGGCGATCGAGGGCGCACGACGCGGTGAGGCCGAGCGGTCGCGGCGCGTCGCGGAGGCCGAGGCCACCCGCGCCGAGGGCGAGGCCACCGCGGCCGCCACCCTCGCGGTCGGCCAGGCCGAGGCCGAGGCGATGGACAAGCGTGCCGAGGCCTTCGCCCACTACAACGACGCGGCGGTGCTCCAGATGCTCATCGAGGTGCTGCCGCAGATCGCCCGGGAGGTCGCGGCCCCGATCAGCGCCATCGACCAGCTGACCGTCATCTCCTCCGACGGCGCCGGCGCCCTGCCGCGCCAGGTCACCGACAACGTCACCCAGACGCTGTCGATGCTCAAGACCTCCACCGGCCTCGACCTCGAGGCCCTCATCAAGAGCTCCGTGGGCAAGGCGGCCGTCGGCACCGGCCTCGAGGCCCCGGCCGCCGGCGGCACCGGGGGCACCGGGGCGTGAGCGGGGGCGCGACCAGGGCCGCTCGCGCGGTCGGGACGGCGGTCCTGGCCATCGCCTCGGTGCTGGCGGGCCTCCTGCTGCTGGCCTTCGGGGCGCGGGCGGTCGCCGTGCCGTGGCTGCGGTGGATCGACCTGTGGGTCGCCGACGGCGACGAGCGGCGCGTGGTGCTGGCCGTCGTGGCGTGGTCGTGGGCGCTCGGGCTGCTCGTGGTCGGCGTGCGCGCGGCCCGGCGGCGGTGGGGACGGGCGGCGTCGGCGGGCTGGCTGCTCGTGGCGGCGGCCGCACTGCCGGTCTTCGCCTTCGTGCCCGGCCGCAGCAGCGGTGACAACGGGGCGAGCACCGTCACGCGCGAGGCCCTCGGCCCCCTGGCACAGGTCGGCGGCCCGCTTGCCGTCGTCGCCTTCGTGACCTTCCTGTCGGTGGTCGGCCTCGCCGTGGCCGTCGTGCGCCCCCGCCCGGGCGACTCGCCCCGCACCCGGTGGCTGCGCCGCCCGCGCGGCACGGTGGTGGCCTGGACCCTCGGGGCGGTCGTGCTCGCCGGCGTCATGGCGGCCTACGTCGACCCCACCCCCACCCGCGGCTCCTGGCTGGACCAGACCGCGCGCGCCGTGGCCGGCGGCGACGAGGGGGTGACCGGGGGCTTCGAGATCGGCCTCGACACGCGCCGCGCCGAGGTCGTGCCCTGCGAGGAGGCGGCCGGGCTGCTGAGCGTCGAGGGGGAGGCGCCGGCCCTCGAGGGGTGCCGCTCCGCCCTGGTCGTCGACGCCGTCGGCCGCACGGGCGAGGGCGCGGCCCGACGCGACACCGGGGCGCTGGGCGCCGTGGTGGTGCAGACCCGGACCCTCGACCAGCTCGACGCCCTCGACCGGGCCCTCGACGACGCCGAGCTCGTCGGCGACCTGACCCCCGACTCGGCCGAGCCCGTGCTGGTCAGCCCGGCCGCGCGGTCCTACGCACTCGTCATCGCCGCCGAGGACCCCGGCGACGCCCCGCTCGGCGAGGGAGCGGCCCAGCGGCCCCTCACCCGCGCCCTGGCCTACACCGTCATCGGCACCGCCGTCGGGCTCTACCTCGGCCCGCCCGAGGTCGATGGCGGCCCGGGCGACGAGCCCTGACGCCCCGCCCGCGGACCTGCCGCCCCGTCGTGACGGGGCGGCGGAGGGGCGGCGGAGCGGCGGACAGGGCGTGACGGCGCGCGGCCCCGGCCGGGAGCGGGCCGCGGGTCAGCCGGCGGGGAGGGCGACGTAGGTGGTCTCGAGGTACTCCTCGATGCCCTCGAAGCCGCCCTCGCGGCCGAAGCCGCTGGCCTTGACACCGCCGAAGGGGGCGGCGGGGTTGGAGATCAGGCCGGTGTTGACCCCGACCATGCCGAAGTCGAGCCGCTCGGCCAGGCGGATCGTGCGGGACAGGTCGCGGGTGTAGACGTAGGACGCCAGGCCGTACTCGGTGTCGTTGGCGCGCTCGACGGCCTCGTCCTCGGTCTCGAACGTCGTCACCGGGGCGACCGGGCCGAAGATCTCCTGGCGGTTGAGGTCGGAGCCGACGGGCACGTCGAGCAGCACGGTCGGGGGGTAGAACCAGCCGTCGCCGCCCAGCGGGGTGCCACCGCACACGACCTTCGCGCCGCCCTCGACGGCGTCGGCGACCAGGGCCGTCACCGACTCCACGGCCTTGGCGTCGATGAGGGGGCCGACGTCGACGCCCTCGTCCTGGCCGCGGCCCACGGTGAGGGCGCCCATGCGCTTGCCGAGCTTGTCGGCGAACTCCTCGGCCACCGAGGAATGCACCAGGAAGCGGTTGGCCGCCGTGCAGGCCTCGCCCATGTTGCGCATCTTGGCCACCATCGCGCCGTCGACCGCGGCGTCGACGTCGGCGTCGGCGAAGACCAGGAAGGGCGCGTTGCCGCCCAGCTCCATCGAGACCCGCTGCAGCTGGTCGGCCGACTGGCGCACCAGCACCTTGCCGACGCCGGTGGAGCCGGTGAAGCTGACCTTGCGCAGCCGGTCGTCGCCCTGGAGCGCCTGGCTCATCTCCCCGGCCCGGGTCGAGGGCACGACGTTGAGCACGCCGTCGGGCAGCCCGGCCTCGCCGAGGATGCGGGCCAGCGCCAGCATGGTCAACGGGGTCTGGGCGGCGGGCTTGACCACCATCGTGCAGCCGGCGGCGATGGCCGGGCCGATCTTGCGGGTGCCCATGGCCAACGGGAAGTTCCACGGCGTGACGAAGAAGCACGGCCCCACCGGCTTCTTCAGCGTCAGCAGGCGGCTGCCACCGGCCGGCGCCTGCATCCAGCGGCCGTGGATGCGCACGGCCTCCTCGGAGTACCACCGGAAGAACTCGTTGCCGTAGCCGACCTCACCGGTCGCCTCGGCGACGGTCTTGCCCATCTCCAGGCTCATCAGGCGGGCCAGGTCGTCGGTGCGCTCGCGGATCAGCTCGAAGGCCGAGCGCAGGATCTCCCCGCGCTCGCGCGGCGCGGTGGCGGCCCAGGAGGCCTGGGCGGCGACGGCGGCGTCGAGGGCCTCGCGGGCGTCGGCCACCGAGGCGTCGGCGACACGGGTCAGCACCGAGCCGTCGGCGGGGTCGAGCACGTCGAAGGTCTCACCGCCCTCCGCCTCGCGCCAGCGACCGGCGACCAGCAGGCCCCGGTGCTCGTCGGCCAGCAGCGTGCTCGGGACATCCAGACCAGTCATGGGTCCGATCCAACTCCGGCGACACAGTTGTGACAAGTTCCTGACACTCGACCACCGGCGTGGAAAACTCGGGGCTGTCGACTTCGGAGGGAGCACTTCGATGACGACGGTGGACCCCTTGCCGACCCCATGCGGCGAGGGGTTCATCCTTGTGCGGCTCCTGGCTGTCCCCACACACGGACCCCACACGGACGAGCGCGGGCCCTCGGGCCCGCGCTCGCGTCCGTCGGCGACGTCGGGCCGGCTCAGGCGCCGGGGTCGCGCAGCAGCGAGGCGAGCTGCGTGCGCGAGCGCACGTCGAGCTTGCGGTAGATGCGGGTCAGGGTCGCCTCGACGGTCTTGACGCTCACGTAGGTCCGGGCGGCGATCTCGCGGTTCGACGCCCCCGCGGCGACCTCACGGGCGATGCGGGCCTCGGTCTCGGTGAGGCGGTCGAGCAGCGGGGTGCCGACGGTCGCGGCCGCCGGGTCGAGCTCGGCGCGCACCTGCTCCACCCACGTGCGGGCCCGCAGGTCGGTGAAGAGCGCCAGCGCCTCCTCCAGGCCGGCGCGCGCCGCCGCGGCCCGGCGCCGGCGCCGCTCCAGGTGGGCACGGGCCACCAGCGTGCGCCCCTGGTCGACGCGCATGCCGAGGTCGGCGCAGACCTTGGCCGCCCGGTCGAGCAGCAGCACGGCGCCCTCGGCGTCGCCGCGGGCGGTGAGCAGCTCGGCCTCGGCGCGGTCGAGCTGGGCGCCCACCCCGTCGGTGCCGCTGCGACCGTCGAGGGCGCGGCGGGCCTCGGCGAGCACGCCGGACGCCTCCTCCAGCCGCCCCAGGCGCACCAGGGCGGTGACCAGCTCGTGCTGCCACCGGTTGACCGTGGGGTCGACGACCCGGCTGCGCTGCTCCATGCCGCGCACCCGCTCCAGCGCCCGCGCCGCGCCCTCGGCGTCGCCGCCGCGCAGCAGGGCCTGCCCCAGCAGCACGAGGTGGCGCTGGAGGTAGCGCGCGTCGCCGCTGTCCTCCGCGGCCGAGGCGCCCTGCCCGGCCAGCCGCCGGGCCCGGTCGAGGTCGCCGGCGACCAGCTCGGCCTGGGCCTGCACGAACCAGGCGGTGTGGGGGTCGAGCCCGAACTCCGCCCCGACCCGGGCCGCGCGCGCGGCGTACTCGACGACCTCGCGGCCGTGGCCGGCCCGGGCGCCGACCTCGACCAGGCAGCGCAGCACGTGGGCCTCGTCGGTGCCGGCGCCCCGCTCGACCTGGGCCAGCATCGCGCGGAAGGCGCTCCAGGCCTCCTCCAGACGGTCGTCGTAGAAGGCGAAGCGGGCGGCCATGTAGCCCGGCGAGGTGTGCACCAGCCCGTCGGCGCCGGGGCCGGGCCCGGCCAGGTCGACGGCGCGGGCCAGGGTGGCGTCGTGGGGGCCGCCGAGCCAGCGGTACGCCGCGGCCAGCGCCGTGAGCGCCGCGGCGCGCCCGGTGTCGTCGCCGGCACGGCCGAGCAGCTCCACGGCCTGCTCCGCGCGGCGGATCGACTCCTCGGGGCGCGCCTCCATGAGCGCCACGCGGGAGCGCTGCAGCAGCACCATCGCGACCAGCCGGTCGTCGTCGCCCGCGTCGGAGAGCGCCACGGCGAGCACGTCGTCGAGGGTGCCGGCCGGCGAGCCCGCCAGCTCGGCCAGCGCCAGACGCACCCGCACGGTCTGCTCGGCCGTCGGCGCGGCGTCGAGGAAGTCGGCGAGCGCGCCGCGCACCAGGTCGACGTGGTTGCCCGGGGCGGCGGTCTCGATGCCGGTGGCCAGCCACTCCGCGCGGCTCCCGGCCAGGTCGGCCGGGGCCCGGTCGGCGGCGAGCACGTAGAGCTCGGCGGCCAGGTCGCGCGCGCCCGCCGCGGCGGCGTCGCGGGCGGCGTCGGCCAGCTCCCGGGCCAGGTCGGCGCGCGGGCGGGGATCGGCCAGGGCCCGGTGGCGGGCCCGCTCGGCCGGACGCACCGCGGCCTCCGCCAGCTCCTCGTGCAGCGCGGCACGGCGCGCGGCCGGGGTGAGGTCGAGCAGCACCGAGGCCAGCCGGGCCGGGGTGAAGCGCACCTCGCCGTCGCCGGAGGCGTCGGCGAGGTGGGCGCCGCGGCCGTCGACGACGAGGCCCGCGGCCACCGCGACCCGGATGTCCTCCTCGGCGGCGATCCGACCGCTGCGACGCAGCTGGCGCACGGTCGGGCGGTGGAGCAGCGCGGCGCGCAGCAGGGTCTCGCGGGGGTCCTCCGGCAGGGCGAGCAGCCGCTGGCGCAGCACCCGCTCGATGCTGACCGGCAGCGGCACGGGTCGCCCGAGCAGCGCCGGCTGGTCGCGCAGCGCACCGGCCAGCGCCAGTGCCAGCGCCGGCACACCGGCCGCGTCGAGGTGCACGCGGTGGGCCACCTGGGCGGGCAGGCCCAGCGGCGCGAGCAGGTCGATGGTCTCGGCGACCTCGAGCGGCGGCACGGTGAGGACGTGGAGGTCGACCAGCGCGGCGGGGTCGGAGTCGATGCCGTCGCCCGGCCCGAGCGAGGCCACCAGTCCCACCCGGTCGCCGAGGCGGCGGCGCGCGTAGCCGACGACCACCGACGACTCCGCGTCGAGCCACTGCACGTCGTCGAGCAGCAGCAGCACCCGCGAGCGGCGCGAGACCAGCTCGAGCAGGGCCTGCAGCGCGCGACCGAGGGCCACCAGGAGCGGCTCGTCGACCGCCAGCAGGGGTGGCCCGGCCGGTGCGCCCGACGGTGCGCCCGAAACCGGGCCGGTCGAGGGCTCGAGGCCGGGGTCGGGCTCGGGGTGGGTGTCTGTGGAGGGGGTGCCGCGCAGGCCGTCGGCCACCGGGGCCCGCGAGGTCGGGGGGAGGGCCTGGAGCACCTGGTCGACCGCGGCGGCGGGCAGCTGGGCGACCAGGTCGCGCAGCGCGGCGAGCGGCAGCGACCGCTCGGCCGGCACCCCCGCGGCGCGCAGGACGAGCTGGCCGGCCGCGCCGCCCGCGGTCTCGAGCTCGTCGAGCAGCGCGCTGCGTCCGATGCCGTGCGGGCCCTGGAGGGCGACCGGCACTCCCCGCCCGAGCAGGTCCGTGACCGCTGCGAGCAGGCCGCGACGACCCACGAGTCGAGACATGAGGCGGTCAGCCTACGACCCCCGACGCGCTCGTCCCGCACCGACGAGCGTCGCCCCGAGGTCGGCCGGGTAAAGGTTCTGCCCCCCGCCGGGAGGGGCCTCGCGGTGCGCTCCACGGGCGCCTCCGGGTCGTCCGGGCGGGCCGCGCCGGGCCCGGATCGCCCCGCTGTGGGACCCCGCCGAGGGGCCCCGCCGAGGGCTCGGCCGTGCACATGACCGACCGAGGCGTTGTCCGGGGCCCTGGCGTCATGCGTTGGGTGGATGCGCATCCACGCCTCGTATGACGTCCTGCCCGAGGCTGTCCGCCCGAGACCCGGGCGTCATGCGTTGGGTGGATGCGCATCCACATCTCGCACGACGTCCTGCCCGAGGCTGTCCGCCCGAGACCCGGACGTCATGCGTTGGGTGGATGCGCATCCACATCTCGCACGACGTCCTGCCCGAGGCCGTCCGCCCGAGACCCGGACGTCATGCGTTGGGTGGATGCGCATCCACATCTCGCACGACGTCCTGCCCGAGGCCGTCCGCCCGAGACCCGGACGTCATGCGCCAGGTGGATGCGCATCCACATCTCGCATGACGTCCTGCCCGGGCCGTGCGTCCGGGGCCCGGTGCGGCTCAGCGGGCGGCGCGCAGGAAGCCCTCCAGCAGGGGGCCGGCGGTCACCGAGCCCGACTGCCCCTCGTCGACGTACACCGCGACCGCGAGGTCGCCCTGGGCGGCGACCATCCAGGCGTGGGTCAGCACGCGGCCGTCGCGCTCGAACTCCGCCGTGCCGGTCTTGGCGATCACCGGCGGGCCGGGCACGTCGGCCAGGGCCGACCCGCTGCCCTCGGTGACCACGGCGCGCAGCATGCCGCGCAGGGCACCGGCCTCCTGCGCGCTCAGCGGGTCGACGTCGCCCGACGGCGTCGCGCGCACGTCGTCGAGGAGCCACGGCAGCGTGAGCTCCCCGGCGGCGACGGTGCCGACGACCGAGGCCATGGTCAGCGGGGAGGCCAGCACCGTGCCCTGGCCGATGAGGTCGGCGGCGGCACCGGTCTCGGTGGTCGGGGTCTCGATGCTGCCGAAGTACGCCGGGAAGCCCAGGTCGTGGTCGACGCCCAGGCCCAGGGTGGCCGCGGCGTCGGCCAGGTCGGTGTCGCCGAGCCGGTCGCGCTGGCTGATGAAGGCGGTGTTGCAGGAGTTGGCCACGGCCGTGCGCAGGGGCACCTCCCCGGTCGCGCCGGCGGGGTAGTCGGAGTAGTTGGTGAAGCGGCGCCCGTCGACGAGGACCGAGGTGGTGCACGGCACGGTGCTGGCGGGGGTCAGCCCGGAGCGCAGCAGCGCCAGGCTGCTGACGATCTTGAACGTCGACCCCGGTGCGGCCTGGCCGAAGGTGGCGAGGTTGAGGCCGTCGCTGCCGGGCCCGCTGGCGGCGGCGAGCACCGCGCCCGTGCTGGGGCGCAGGGCCACGATCGCGCTGCCGGGGCCGACGTCGGCCAGCAGCCGCTCCGCGCTCGACTGCAGGTCGCCGTCGAGGCTGAGGCGCAGGTCGGTGCCGTCGACCTCGTCGAGGCGGAAGAGCTCGCGCTCGCCGCGGTTGCGCACCATGGCCCCGGAGTCGGCGGGGGTCGCGTTGACCACCACCCCGGGGGTGCCGCGCAGCTGCGCGTCGTACCTCGCCTGGAGGCCCGACAGGCCCGCCTCGTCGCCGGGGGCGTAGACCGCGGGGTCCTCCTCGACCATCTCGGCCGTGACCGGGCCGACCGTGCCCAGGATCGGCGCGGCGAACTCCCGGGTCGGCGCCAGCGGGAGCGAGTCGGCCACGGCCAGCGCCCCGGTGATCGAGCGGTAGTCGCGACCCACCCGCTTCGGGACCTCGAGCTGGCGGTAGGTGATCGCCTCCACGAAGGCCTCCTCGCCCGCGGCCTCGACCCGGGCGGCGTACGGCGCGACGTCGACGCCCACCAGTCGGGCCAGCGCCCGGGCGGCCGGCAGGGCCTGGGCCGCGTCGCGGAACTGGCTGCGGTCGATGCCGAAGCGGGTCACCGGCCGGTCGGTGACCAGCACCTGGCCGCCCGCGCCCACCAGGTCGCCGCGCGCCGGGGTCACCGGCGTGGCGTCGAGCACCTCGTCCTCGCCCAGCGTCGGCTCCACCAGCCGGGGCTCCCAGGCCACCAGCCAGGCGTCGTCGCGCTGCACGAGCCCGACCTCGGAGTCGTAGGTCCACGGCTGCGGGTCCTCGCTCCCGCTCTCGGCCCCCTCGGCCAGCTCGGCCCCGTCGGAGGCCGGTGCCGGCTCGACCAGGGGCCACGACCAGGTGAGTGTGGCGGTGGCGTCGGTGCCGTCGTCGACCACCTCGCCCGCGATGACCACGGGGGTGACGTCGCCGAGGCCGCCGACCACCGCGTCGAGCAGGGCCTGCACCTCCTCGCCGCTGTCGCCGGCCCACGCCACCGTCGTCACGTCGCCCGCCGACAGCGCCGCGGCGAGGTCCTCGACCACCGGGGCCGGGTCGGGCCCGCCGACGGTGTCGGCCACCTGGTCGCAGCCGCTCAGCACGGTGGTGAGGCCGAGCGCGGCGGCCGCGAGCGTGCCGGCGCGCCGGCGGCCGGGCCTCCGGGGGGTGCGGTCGTGGGTGGTGCGTGGTGCCTGCATGACGTCCCTTCTACGTGACGGTGGTCGTCTCCGCAGGGGTGACGCGCGGGAGGCCCGATCGGTTGCCGCCGACCCGTGACCGGCCCCGGACCAGTGGCGGGTGGGTGGCGGGTCAGTGGCGGGCGGCCCAGCGGTCGAGGTCGGTGATGCCGGCGCGGCGGGCGGCCGCGCGGGCGGCCGGGGTGGTCAGGTCGGGGGCGGTGACCGTCTCCGGCTCGATGGCGACGTCGAGTCCGGCGTACCGGCGCTGCTGCGCGGCCAGGGTCGCGCCCTGGGCGTCGGCGGCCTGCAGCAGGTCGGCGTCGATGCGCGGGGCCGACGTGGCGACCCGACCCAGCGCGCTGCCGGTCAGCAGGGGCGAGACGAGCGGGGTGTAGCCGGAGGAGTGGCCGAGCTGGTTGGGGTGGTAGCTCTCGCTCACGGGGCTGGAGAAGCCGTTGAGCCACTCGACGTCGTCGCAGACCGCGTGGCCGGTGAACCGGCTGGTCGGGTTGGCGAAGCCGAAGCCGCGCGCGGACGCGGCGGCGGCCAGGCGGGCGTTGAGCTGGTCGGCGGTGGCGTTGAGGCGCGTCTCCTCGGCCGGGGAGAAGAACGTGGCGGCGTTGCAGTCCTCGCCCATGAAGACCCGCGGGTAGCCGACCACGACCACCCTCGCCTGCGGCGCGCGGCTGCGGATGGAGCCGTAGAGGGTGGAGAGCCGGCCCGGGAGCGTGCCGGCGATGAAGGCCTGGGCCTGGTCGACGGCACCGCCGCAGTCGCTCATCCAGCCGGGCAGCGCGCACTCGGTGAGCACGTCGGCGAAGCCCGCGTCGTTGCCGCCGACGGAGATCGTGACGTAGGCCGTGCTCGCCGAGAGCGCGCCGAGCTGCGCGGTGGTGACGTCGGGGATGGTCGCGCCCGAGCAGGCGCGGAAGGTGAGCGCGTAGCCGCGCTGGGCCGCCACGAGGCTGGGGTAGGCCCGCGTGGAGCGCTGGCAGGAGGTGCCGTCGTCGAGGTAGCTGCGGGTGCCGGTGCCGGAGGAGTAGGAGTCACCGAGCGCGACGTACGACGGCGCCGCCGCGCTCGCGGGGGCCGCGGGCAGGGCCACCGCCGCCAGTGGGGCGAGCAGCACGGCGGCGAGGGCGGCCGCCCGCCCGGAGCGGGCCCGACGGGCGGGCCGCGGGCCCCGCGAGGGGGCCGGCGACCGGAACGAGCGTGACGACGCGAGCAGGGGCATGACGGACCTCCGGGTGCGCCCCCGTCCCGAGCGGCGCGGGGTCCCTCGCAACCTAGGCCCGCTCAGCCGCCGCGGGAAGGGCTCGCGGGAGCAGCAAGGGGTTTCCCGAAGGCGTGCTCGCGCCCGGCCAGGAGGTCCTCGACGCCGGCCTCGAAGCGCGGGCAGGTGGCGATGTCGTGGGCGCGGCAGCGCAGCGCGTGCTCGGTCATCTCGCGGGAGCGGCGCATCTCCTCCATGCGACGGTCGAGATCGGCGAGGTGGCCCTCCAGCACCTCGTGGCGGTCGGGCGCCTCCGCGTCGAGCAGCACGGCGATCTGCTCGAGGGTCATGCCCGCGGCCTTGCTGCGCAGCACGACCGCCACCCGCACGACGTCGTCGCGCACGTAGCGCCGGCGCCCGGCGCCGTCGCGGGCGGGCCGGAGCAGCCCGACGTCCTCCCAGTGCCGCAGCACGTGGGTGGCCAGACCGAAGCGCGCGGCCACCTCCCCCACCGACCACGGCGGCTCCCCACGGCCGGGCGGTGCGGCGGGGGCCGACGGGGTGGAGGGGGAAGGGGAGGGAGAAGCGGTGCCCGGGCCGTCCTGGGGCGCCGGTGACCGGGGGCTTGACTTCATGTCGACATGAAGTCACAGCATCGTGGTGAGGGCAAGCGCCCCGCCCGTCAGGGCCCGACACCACCGCCGAGGAGCCAGCCATGAGCCACCCCACCGACACCGACCATCCCTCCGGTCCCTCCGATCCCACCGACGACCGCCGCAGCACCGCAGCGGACGCCCCGGCCACCTCCGAGCAGGTCGACGTCGTGGTGCTCGGCGGCGGGCCCGCCGGCCTCCAGGCCGCGCTGACCCTCGGCCGCTCGCACCGCCGGGTCCTGCTCGTCGACGGCGGTCACTACCGCAACGACCCCTCCGCTCACCTGCACAACTTCCTCACCCGCGACGGCACCCCGCCGGCCGAGCTGCGGGCGATCGGGCGCGCGGAGCTCGCGGCGTACGCCGGCGTCGAGGTGCGCGAGGCCCGCGCCAGCGCGGTGGAGGCCGCCGGCGACGACCTCGCCGACGGCTTCGTGGTCACCCTCGAGGTCACCGGGGAGCGCGCGGGCGCCGGGCAGCGCGTGCGTGCGCGCCGTGTGCTGCTGGCCACCGGGCTGCGCGACGTGCTGCCCGCGGTGGCGGGGCTGGAGGACCTGTGGGGCGACCTCGCCGCGCACTGCCCCTACTGCCACGGCCACGAGCTGTCGGGGCGGGCCGTGGCGCTGCTGGGCAGCCACGACCACCTGCCGCGCATCGCGGTGCTGCTCGAGCGCACCGCCTCGCGCCTGGTCGTGCTCACCGACGGCGCGTCGCTGCCCGAGGCGACCGCCGCCACGCTCGCCGGACTCGGCGTGGCCGTGCGCAGCGAGCCGGTCACGGCCCTGCACCGCACCGGCGACGGCGTGCGCGCCGAGCTGGTGGGCGGGCCCGACGAGAAGGTCGGCGGGATCTTCGTGGCGCCGGTGCTCGAGCAGGCGGCGCCCTTCGCCGCCCAGCTCGGCCTGGAGGTGCTCGCCTCCGGCGGCGTGCGCGTCGACGCCATGGGCCGCACCAGCCGCCCCGGGGTCTTCGCGGCGGGCGCCGACGGCGAAGGCCGGTCCGGCGAGCAGCTGGCCATCACCGACGCCTTCGTCATCGCCTCGGCCACCAACGACCGGCAGGTCAAGGCCATCGTCGAC
>NZ_CAKASO010000050.1:0-22331 GCF_916862475.1 Nocardioides sp. Leaf374 | reverse complement strand
AAGACGATGTTGGCCGCCTTGCCGCCCAGCTCGAGCGTGACCTTCTTGGAGGTGCCGGCCACCGTGCGGGCGATGGCAGCTGGGGCTGGGACGAGTACGTCGCCGGCCTCGACCTCTCGCGGGAGCCCGCGGCGTGAGGCGGGCGGGATGAGCCGGGGGCTGTGGTTCGCCGCAGGGGCCGGCGCCGGCGTGTGGGCCATGGTGCGGGGGCGCCGCGTGGCCGAGGCCCTCACGGTCGACGGGATGCGCGACCGGGTCGGCGCCGCCGTGGTCGGGGCCCGGATCCTGCGCGACGAGGTCGCCCAGGGCCGCGCCGACGCCGAGCCCGCCGTGCGGGCCCGGGTGGGCGGGGCGCTCCAGGGCTCCGCCCGCCCGGAGCTCAGCGCCCCACCGCCCGTCGCGGACCCGGCGGCCGGCACCTCCACCGGCGCCAGCAGCGGCACCGGCACGAGCACCGCCACAGACCCGAGCACCGACACCGCCGCCCGCGCGACCAGCGCGGACCGGCACCACCCAGGACAGGAAGGCAGCTGATGGAGACCGCGGAGATTCGCCGGAGGTTCCTCGCGCACTTCGAGCGCGCGGGCCACACCCCCGTCCCGTCGGCGTCGCTGCTGCTCGACGACCCCAACCTGCTCTTCGTCAACGCCGGCATGGTGCCCTTCAAGCCGTACTTCCTCGGCCAGGAGACCCCGCCCTACGACAAGGCGACCAGCGTGCAGAAGTGCGTGCGCACCCCCGACATCGAGGACGTCGGCAAGACCACCCGCCACGGCACGTTCTTCGAGATGTGCGGCAACTTCTCCTTCGGCGACTACTTCAAGGAGCGGGCCATCGAGCTGGCCTGGGACCTGGTCACCAAGCCCCAGTCCGACGGCGGCTGGGGCTTCGACGAGGCCAGGCTCTACCCCAGCGTCTATGTCGACGACCCCGAGGCCGTCGCGCTGTGGCGCAAGATCACCGGACTGCCCGACGACCGGATCGCGCGGCTGGGCAAGTCGGAGAACTACTGGTCGATGGGCGTGCCCGGCCCCGGCGGCCCGTGCTCGGAGATCCTCATCGACCGCGGCCCCGCCTACGGCGCCGACGGCGACTTCTCCGCCGAGGACCGCTACCTGGAGTTCTGGAACCTGGTCTTCATGCAGGACGAGCTCTCCGCGGTGCGCTCGAAGGAGGACTTCGACATCGCGGGCTCGCTGCCGAAGAAGAACATCGACACCGGCATGGGCCTCGAGCGCGTCGCGTTCATGACCCAGGGCGTCGAGAACATGTACGAGATCGACGTCATGTTCCCCGTGATCCGGATGGCCGAGCAGCTCACCGGGCGCCGCTACGGTGCCGACCCGGTCGACGACGTGCGCTTCCGGGTCGTGGCCGACCACGTGCGCAGCGGCATGATGCTCATCGGCGACGGCGTGACCCCGGGCAACGAGGCCCGCGGCTACGTGCTGCGCCGGCTGCTGCGGCGGGCCGTGCGCTCGATGCGGCTGCTGGGCTACGAGGACCCGGCGCTGCCCGAGCTGATGCCGGTCAGCCGCGACAAGATGGGCGAGACCTACACCGACCTCCACACCGACTGGGACCGCATCTCCCGGGTGGCCTTCGCCGAGGAGGAGGCCTTCCGCAAGACCCTCCAGGCCGGCACCCACATCTTCGACCTGGCCGCGGGCCAGGTGAAGCAGGCCGGCGGCACCCGCCTGGCCGGTGACCAGGCCTTCGCGCTGCACGACACCTACGGCTTCCCGATCGACCTGACGCTGGAGATGGCCTCCGAGGCCGGGCTGAGCGTCGACGAGGAGGGCTTCCGCGCCCTCATGGGCGAGCAGCGCCAGCGCGCCAAGGACGACGCGCGCTCCAAGAAGGGCCAGCACGCCGACACCGGGGTCTACCGCGGGATCCTCGACGGTCACGGCCCCACGGAGTGGCTGGCCTACGAGACCCTCGAGACCGAGTCGCGCGTGCTGGCCGTCCTCGCCGGCGGCGTCGGCGTGCCGGTGCTGCGCGAGGGCGAGGTCGGCGAGGTCGTGCTCGACCGCACGCCCTTCTACGCCGAGTCGGGAGGGCAGGTCGCCGACGCCGGGCGGCTCGTCGCCGACGGTGCGCTGCTCGAGGTGCTCGACGTCCAGCGCCCGGTGCGCGGCCTCGTCGTCCACCAGGTGCGGGTGCTCGAGGGCGAGCTGGTGCAGGACGCCACCCTCCACGCCCGCGTCGACCCCGCCTGGCGCACCGGCGCGCGGCAGGCGCACTCCGGCACGCACGTGGTCCACGCCGCCCTGCGCGAGGTGCTCGGCCCCTCGGCGCTGCAGTCGGGCTCCTACAACCGCCCGGGCTACCTGCGCCTCGACTTCGGCTGGACCACCGCGCTCGACCCCGACCAGGTCCGACAGATCGAGCAGGTCTCCAACGCCGCGCTGCGCGCCGACCTGCCCGTCGGCTGGCAGTACATGACCCTGCCCGAGGCCAAGGACTGGGGCGCCATCGCGCTCTTCGGCGAGACCTACGACAACACCAAGGTCCGCGTCGTCGAGATCGGCGGCCCCTGGTCGCGCGAGTTGTGCGGCGGTACCCACGTCGACCACTCCTCCCAGATCGGCACGATCGTGGTGACCGGTGAGGCGTCGGTGGGCTCGGGCAACCGCCGCATCGAGGCCCACACCGGCATCGAGGGCTTCGACTACCTCGCGCGCGAGCGCGACGTCGTCGGCCAGCTGACCACCCTGCTCAAGACCCGGCCCGACGACCTGGTCGGACGTGTCGGCGACCTCGTCGAGCGGCTGCGCGCCGCCGAGAAGGAGGTCGAGAAGGCCCGGCTCGCCCAGCTCCTCGCCGGCGGCGAGACCATCGCCGCACAGGCCAGGCAGGTCGGGCCGGTGCACGTCGTGGCCCACCGTGTCGACGGCGCCGGGGGCGGCGACGCGCGCACCCTGGCCATGGACGTGCGCGGCCGGCTGCCCCAGGGCGAGCCCGGCGTGGTGGTCGTGATCGGTGTCGTCGACGACAAGGTCGCCGTGGTCGCCGCCACCAACGACGCCGCGCGCGAGCGCGGCCTCTCCGCCAACGACCTGGTCCGCGCCGTCGGCCCGCTGGTCGGGGGCAAGGGCGGGGGCAAGGCCGACGTCGCGCAGGGCGGCGGCACCGACGCCTCCCGCGTCGACGAGGCCCTCGACCTGGTCGTCGCCGAGGTCGGCCGCACGGCAGGAGCCTGAGCCGTGCGCCACGGAGTCAGGCTCGGCATCGACCCGGGCGACGCCCGGATCGGTGTCGCCCGCAGCGACCCGACCGGCTTCCTGGCCACGCCGGTGGAGACGGTCAAGCGGGGCCGGGGCGACCTGGCCCGCCTCGCGGCCATCATCGCCGAGATCGGCGAGGACTCCGAGGTGCTCGAGGTGGTCGCCGGCCTGCCGCGGTCGCTGTCGGGCGGGGAGGGTCCGGCCGCGGCCAAGACCCGGGCGTGGGCGGCGACGCTGGCCCGCCGTGTGGCCCCGGTGCGGGTGAGGCTGGTCGACGAGCGGCTCACCACCGTGTCGGCGGAGGCTATGCTGCGCGGCAGCCCAGGGGGCGTCCGCAAGGGCCCCAAGCAGCGGTCCGTGGTCGACCAGGCCGCGGCGGTGCTGATCTTGCAGCATGCACTGGACACCGAGCGCGCCACCGGGAACCCTCCCGGCGAGCTCCTCGGTGACGACGTCGAGGAGCAGCATGAGTGAGCACGACCGCGACCCCGCGGACGGCGCCCCCAGGGACGCGGCCCCGGACGACGGTGCGGCCCACGCAGCGGCGTACCCCGAGCACCCCGAGCACCCCGCGCACCCCGAGCACCCCGAGCACGACGACTCCCCGCTGCCGCTGAGCAGCGCCCCCGACCTCGGCGGGCGCCGTCGCAAGAAGCGCAGCCGGCTGCCCGGCTGCCTCGCGGTGCTGGTGGCGCTGGCCGTGCTCGTAGGCGGCGGCTACCTGGTCTACGACCGGGCCAGCAGCTTCATCGCCGACCAGTTCAGCGACCCCGAGGACTTCGAGGGCCCCGGCTCGGGGCGCGTGCAGTTCGAGGTCGCCTCCGGCGACAGCTCCACCCAGATCTGCCGCAACCTCAAGGACGAGGGCGTCGTGGCCTCGGTCGACGCCTGCGTCGGCGCCGCCACCGACAACCCCGACTCCGCGGCCATCCAGGCCGGCTTCTACCGGCTCAAGGAGGAGATGTCCTCGGCCGACGCCATCGACGTGCTCGTCGACCCGGCCAACGTCATCACCGACTCCGTCACCATCCCCGAGGGCCTGCGCGTCGTCGACATCGTGGCGATCCTTGCCGAGCAGACCAAGGTCACCACCGCCGAGCTCGAGGCCGTGCTCGACGACCGCCGCCTGCTCGCCGACCTCGGGCTGCCCGACTACGCCGAGGGGAACCCCGAGGGCTACCTCTTCCCCTCGACCTACGCCTTCGCGCCGCGCGAGGACGCCGAGGGCATGGTGCAGGCGATGCTCACCCGCTGGCGCCAGGCCGCCGACGACGCCGACCTCGAGGCCTCGGCCGAGCGGCTCGGCATCAGCCCCCAGGAGCTGATGACCATCGCCAGCCTCGTCGAGGCCGAGGGCCGCGGCGACGACATGCCCAAGGTGGCGCGGGTCATCTACAACCGGCTCAGCCCCGACAACGACGAGACCGCCGGTCTGCTGCAGATCGATGCCACGGTCAACTACGCCCTCGGGGAGTCGGGCATCGCCCGCCTCACCACCGACGAGATCGCGTCGGTGGCCGACTCGCCGTACAACACCTACGAGCAGCCCGGCCTGCCGCCGACCCCGATCGAGGCGCCCGGCGACGCCGCCATCGCGGCGGCCGCCGCGCCGGCCGAGGGCGACTGGCTCTACTACGTCACGGTCGACCTGCGCACCGGGGAGACCAAGTTCGCCGACACCTACGACGAGTTCCTGGTCTACGAGGCGGAGTTCGACGAGTACTGCGCCACCCAGTCCGACCGCTGCTGAGGCGTCCCGGATGCGCTGCGCCGTCGTCGGCGACCCCGTCGGTCACTCGCTCTCGCCCGTCCTGCACCGGGCGGCCTACGCCGCGCTCGGGCTGGACTGGACCTACGAGGCCGTGCGCGTCGCCTCCGGCACGCTGCCGGAGGTGCTCGCGGGCCTCGACGACTCGTGGCGCGGGCTGTCGCTCACCATGCCGCTCAAGCGCGAGGTGATGGCCCTGGCCGTCGGCGCCCGCGGCGAGGTCACCGAGCGGGCCCGGCTGGTCGGCGCCGCCAACACCCTGCTGGTCGACGAGCCCCGACTGCGCGCCGACAACACCGACCTCCCCGGCGCCGTCGCGGCGGTGCGCGAGCGGTGGGACGGCGAGGTGACACGGGCCGTCGTGCTCGGCGGGGGCGCCACGGCCGCGTCCACCGGGCTCGCCGCCTGCGAGCTGGGCGCCCGCGAGGTCGTGGTGCTCGCGCGCACCCCGGAGCGCGCCACCGAGACGGTCGACGCGATCCGCCGCCACCCCGGCGGGGCCCACGTGAGGGTGCTGCCCCTCGCCACACCGGCCGAGGAGGTCGGCCCCGCCGAGCTGGTGGTCTCCACCGTGCCCGCGGCCGCCCAGACCCCCGACCTGGTGCTGCGCTGGGCCCGTACGCCGGTCGTCTTCGAGGTCGTCTACGACCCGTGGCCGACGCCCCTCGCCGCGGCCGCGGCCACCGCCGACGGCACGGTACTGGTGGCCGGCCTCGACCTGCTGGTGCACCAGGCCGCCCTCCAGGTCGAGTTCATGACCGGACGCCTCGGCCCCGTCGACGTCATGCGCGCCGCGGGCGCAGCCGCGCTCGCCGCGCGGGCACCGGCGTGAGCGACGCCGCCGCCGAGCTCCTCGTCGTGGCCCTCGCCGTCCTCGGCTGCGGTCTCGCCGGGCTGGGCGTGCCCGCGCTGATCCGGGCGCTGCCCGAGCCCCCCGCCCCCGCGGCGCCCACCGGTCCTCCCACCGAGCCCGCCGAGCCGCCCAAGCCGCTCTACGTCGACCTCGCGGCACGTCCCCACCTGGGCCCGTGGGTGGCCCTCGTCTCCGCCATGGCCGGCGGCCTGGTCGCCCGGGCCGTGCTCGGTGACGGGCTGACCGAGGACACCGCGTGGGCCCTGGCCTACGCGCTGCCGGTCGTGCCGCTGTGCGTGGCCCTGGCCTACGTCGACGGCCACACCCGCCTGCTGCCCTCGCGCCTCGTGCTCCCGGCGACCGGGGCGCTGGTGCTGCTCGCGCTGGGGGAGTGGGCGGTCACCGGCGAGCACGACGCGGTCCTGCGCGCGGGCGTCGGCCTGCTCGTGGCGCGGTCCCTCTACTGGCTGCTGTGGGCCGTGCACTCCGCCGGCATGGGCTTCGGCGACGTGCGCCTGGCCGCGCTGCTTGGGCTCGTGCTCGGCCGCCTCGGCGTCGCCGAGCTCGTCGTCGGCGTCTACGCCGGCTTCCTCGTCTTCGGCCTGCCGGGTCTCGTGCTCGCCCTCGTGCGCCGCGACCGGGCCCTGCTCAAGGCCGCCTACCCCTTCGGCCCGTTCATGGTGGTGGGCGCGCTGATCGGCGTGCTGACCGGACCCGCCGTGATCGACGCCCTGCTGCGCTGACGCGGGAGCGCTGCGGGGGCCGGTCTCGGGACGCGACGGGGGGCGTCGGCCTCGCGCAGCGCCGTGGGACACTGCCGTCATGCTGCGTTGGCTCACCGCGGGCGAGTCCCACGGCCCCTCCCTGGTCGCCGTCCTGGAAGGGCTCCCCGCCCACGTCCAGGTCACGAGCGACGACATCGCCGACTCCCTGGCCCGCCGCCGTCTCGGCTACGGCCGCGGCGCGCGGATGAAGTTCGAGCAGGACCAGGTGACGATCACCGGTGGCGTGCGCCACGGGGAGACCCAGGGCGGACCGGTCGCGATCATCGTCGGCAACACCGAGTGGCCCAAGTGGGAGAAGGTCATGTCGGCCGACCCGGTCGACGCCGAGGAACTGGCCTCGCTGGCCCGCAACGCGCCGCTCACCCGGCCCCGTCCCGGTCACGCCGACCTGGCGGGCATGCAGAAGTACGACTTCCCCGACGCCCGCCCGATCCTCGAGCGAGCCTCGGCCCGCGAGACCGCCGCCCGGGTCGCGCTCGGCCGCGTGGCCAGCAACTTCCTGGCCCAGGCCTGCGGCGCGACCATCCTCTCCCACGTCATCGAGCTCGGCGGCGTGCGCGCCCCCGACGGGCTGTGGCCGGGCGAGGGCGACCTAGACCGCCTCGACGCCGACCCCGTGCGCTGCCTCGACCCCGCGACCAGCGAGGCGATGGTGGCGCGCATCGACCAGGCCCACAAGGACGGCGACACCCTCGGCGGCGTCGTCGAGGTGGTCGTGCACGGGCTCCCGCCGGGCCTGGGCTCCCACGTCCACTGGGACCGGCGCCTCGACTCGCGCCTGGCCGGAGCGCTCATGGGCATCCAGGCCATCAAGGGCGTCGAGGTCGGCGACGGCTTCGCCCTGGCCGCCACCCCCGGGTCGCTGGCCCACGACGAGATCGTGCCCACGCCCGAGGGCATCCGACGCACGAGCGGCCGCTCCGGGGGCACCGAGGGCGGCATGACCACCGGCGAGGTGCTGCGCGTGCGCGCGGCCATGAAGCCGATCGCCACCGTGCCCCGCGCGCTGCGCACCGTCGACGTCGCCACCGGCGAGGAGGCGGTGGCCCACCACCAGCGCTCCGACGTCTGCGCCGTGCCGGCCGCCGGCATCGTCGCGGAGGCCATGGTCGCCCTCGTCGTGGCCGAGGCGCTGCTGGAGAAGTTCGGCGGCGACGCGCTGTCGGAGACCCGGCGCAACGTCGAGACCTACCTCGACGCGCTGACCTACCGGTGAGCGCAGGCAGCCCCGCCGTCCGTCCCCGCGTCGTGCTCGTGGGGCCCATGGGCGCGGGCAAGACCACCGTCGCCGACCTGCTGGGCGCCCGCTGGGGCGTCGGGGTCCGCGACACCGACCGTGACGTCGAGGCCGCCGAGCAGCGCGCGATCTCCGACATCTTCGTCGACGACGGGGAGCAGCACTTCCGCGACCTCGAGGCCGCGGCCGTCGCCGCCGCGCTCGCCGAGCACCCCGGCGTGCTGGCCCTCGGCGGGGGAGCGGTGCTGCGCGAGGACACCCGCGCCCTGCTCGCCGGCCACGTGGTCGTCTTCCTGCGCGTGGGGCTCGCCGACGCGGCCTCCCGCGTCGGCCTCGGGGTCGCCCGACCCATGCTCATGGGCAACGTGCGCGGCCGCATGAAGCAGCTGCTCGAGGAGCGCACGCCCGTCTACGAGGCCGTCGCCACCCATGTCGTCGACACCGACGCCCGCACCCCCGACCAGGTCGCCGACGCGATCGAGGAGCTCCTGCCGTGACCGACCCGACCGACGGCCCGACCGACGACCCGACCCGACCGGCCGACCCGACGGTGCTGCACGTCGGCGGCGCCTCGCCCTACGACGTGGTGGTGGGCCACCGGGTCACCGACCGCCTCCACGACCTGCTCGGCCCCGGCGTGCAGCGTGTGGCGTTCCTCTACGCCGGAGCCCTCGGCGAGCTCGCCCAGCCCGTCGTCGACGCGCTGCGGCCCCACCACGACGTCCTGGCGCTGGGCCTGCCCGAGGGCGAGGCCGCCAAGACCGCCGGCGTGCTGGTCGACGTCTGGGAGGCGCTCGGCGCGGCGGGCTTCACCCGCTCCGACGCCGTCGTCACCTTCGGCGGTGGCGCCACCACCGACCTGGGCGGCTTCGTCGCGGCCAGCTGGCTGCGCGGCGTGCGGGTCGTGCACGTGCCGACCACGCTGCTGGCGATGGTCGACGCCGCCGTGGGCGGCAAGACCGGCATCAACACCGCGGCGGGCAAGAACCTCGTCGGCGCCTTCCACGAGCCCGCCGGCGTGCTGTGCGACCTGGCCCTGCTCGAGGGGCTGCCCCGCGAGGAGCTCGTCGCAGGGCTCGGCGAGGTCGTCAAGTGCGGCTTCGTGGCCGACCCGGTCATCCTGGACCTGGTGGAGGCCACCGACCCCGCCGACCTGGTCGCGGGCTCGCCGGTGCTGCGCGAGCTCGTCGAGCGCGCCATCCGCGTCAAGGTCGACGTCGTGGTGGCCGACCTGCGCGAGACCGGCGGGGCCGACGGCCACCCCGGTCGCGAGGTGCTCAACTACGGCCACACCCTGGGCCACGCCATCGAGCGCGCCGAGGGCTACGCCATCCGTCACGGCGAGGCCGTGGCGATCGGCTGCGTGTTCGTCGCCGAGCTGGCGCACCGGGCGGGCAGTCTCCCTGCGGCCGTCGTCGAGCGGCACCGCAGCGTGCTCGCCCGGGTGGGCCTGCCCACCGGCTACGCCGGGGCGGCGTACGACGACCTGCTGGCCACGATGCGGGTGGACAAGAAGACGCGCGGCGACCAGCTGCGCTTCGTGGTGCTCGACGACGTCGCGCGACCGCGCGTGCTCGCCGGGCCCTCCGACGCCGACCTGCGCGCGGCCTTCGCCGCCGTCACGACCGACGCGGGGAGCACGGGCTCCGCGGGGGAGGGTGCATGAGCGTCCTCGTGCTCAACGGGCCCAACCTCGGCCGGCTCGGCAAGCGTCAGCCGGAGATCTACGGCTCGACCACCCACGCCGAGCTCGCCGTGCTGTGCGTCGGGTGGGGCCGCGACCTCGGGCTCGAGGTCGAGGTGCGCCAGACCAACCACGAGGGCGTGATGGTCGACTGGCTCAACGCCGCGGCCGACGACGGCCACCCGGTGGTGCTCAACGCCGCGGCGTGGACGCACTACTCCTACGCCGTCTACGACGCCTGCGCCCAGCTGACCGCACCCCTGGTGGAGGTGCACATCTCCGACCCCCACGCCCGGCCCGAGGAGTTCCGCCACCACTCGGTGGTCACCCCGCACGCCGTCGAGGTGGTCAAGGGCCTCGGCGTCGACGGCTACCGCGTGGCGCTCGAGGTCGTCGCGCGCAGCAGCGCCGGCTGACCGGCCCCCACCGCCGAGTGCGGGGCTGCGGCCCGCGCCCGGTAGACTCAGGCGTTCGTCCGAGACGCCTCGGGCGACGCTCCGACTCCCCGACGCAGTGAGGCTGAACCGCGCAGATGGCATCGACCAACGACCTCAAGAACGGCATGGTTCTCAACATCGACGGTCAGCTCTGGGCTGTCGTCGAGTTCCAGCACGTGAAGCCCGGCAAGGGCCCCGCCTTCGTGCGCACCAAGCTGCGCAACGTCGAGTCGGGCAAGAACGTCGACAAGACCTTCAACGCCGGCACCAAGGTCGAGACCGCGACCGTCGACCGCCGCACCATGCAGTACCTCTACAACGACGGCACCTCGTTCGTCTTCATGGACGTCGCCACCTACGACCAGCTCGAGGTCGCCCCGGAGATCCTCGGCGACGGCGCGAACTTCCTCCTGGAGAACCAGGAGGCCATCGTGGCCACCAACGAGGGCCGCGTGCTCTTCGTCGAGCTCCCCGCCTCGGTCGAGCTCGTCATCACCTTCACCGAGCCCGGCCTGGCCGGTGACAGCGCCACCGGCCGCACCAAGCCGGCCACGCTCGAGACCGGCCACGAGATCCAGGTGCCGCTGTTCATCAACCAGGGCGAGAAGGTCAAGGTCGACACCCGCGACTCCTCCTACCTCGGTCGCGTCAAGTCCTGATGGCGGCCCGCTCCAAGGCCCGCAAGCGGGCGCTGGACGTGCTCTTCGCCGCCGAGATGCGCAGCGAGGCTCCCCTGGAGCACCTCGAGCGCGCCGTCGCCGACGGCGAGGGCCCGCAGCACGCCTACACCGGTGAGCTCGTGCGCGGCGTGGTCGAGCACCAGGCGCGCATCGACGAGCTGCTCGCGACCTACTCCGAGGGCTGGACCCTCGACCGGATGCCGGCCGTCGACCGCAACGTGCTGCGCCTGGGCGTCTTCGAGCTGCTGTGGGCCGACGACGTGCCCGACCCGGTCGCCGTCTCCGAGGCCATGGCCCTGGTGCGCGACCTGTCGACCGACGAGTCGCCGTCCTTCGTCAACGGCGTCCTGGGCGCGGTCATGCGCGACAAGGCCTCCCTGGTCTGAGCGCCATGACCGCCCTCGGCGGCCGCCCCCGCCCGGGTCCCACGATCGGGTGATCCGTGGGCCCGCCCGGGCGGGCAGGCTGGCGCCATGAGCGAAGAAGTGAGCGTCGACCTCGTCGTCATCGGCCTCGGCCCCGGGGGCGAGGCCCTCGCCACGGGTGCGGCGCAGGCGGGGCTGCGGGTCGTGGCCGTCGACAAGCACCTCGTCGGCGGCGAGTGCCCCTACTACGGCTGCATCCCCACCAAGATGATGGTGCGCGCCTCCGACGCGCTCGCCGAGGCCCACCGCGTCGGCGAGCTGGCCGGCGACGCGACCGTCGTGCCGTCGTGGTCGCCGGTGGCCCGCCGCATCGACACCGAGGCCACCACCGGCTGGGACGACCAGGTCGCGGTGGACCGGCTCGTCGACGCCGGCGCCACGGTGGTGCACGGCGTCGGCCGCCTCGACGGCACCGGTCGGGTGGTCGTCGAGGCTCCCGACGGCGGCCGCACCACCTACGTCGCGCAGCGCGGCGTCGTGCTCAACACCGGCACCCGCCCCGCGGAGCTGCCGATCGACGGGCTCGCGGGCACGCCGTACTGGACCAACCGTGACGTCGTGCGCCTCACCGAGCTCCCGGGCTCGGCCGTCGTGCTCGGCGGGGGGCCGATCGGCTGCGAGATGGCCCAGGTGCTCGCCCGCTTCGGGGTGCGCGTGACGATCGTGCAGCACGGCGAGCGTCTCGTGCCCGGTGACGAGCCCGAGGCCGGGCGGCTGCTGGAGGAGGTCTTCGCCGCCGAGGGGATCCGGGTGATGACCGGTGTCGAGACCACCTCGGTCTCCTACGCCGACGGTGCCTTCACCCTCGCCCTCGACGGGGAGGAGGGCGAGCGCCTGGTGGCCGACAAGCTGCTCGTGGCGGCCGGTCGCACCCCCAACCTCGACGACCTGGGGCTGGAGACGGTCGGCCTCGACCCCACCGCCCGCACCGTCGAGGTCGACGAGCGCCTGCGGGCGGGGGACCGGCTGTGGGCCATCGGCGACATCACCGGCCACGGGGCCTTCACCCACGTGTCGATGTACCAGTCGGCGATCGCGACCCGCGACATCACCGGCGAGGAGGGCCCGGCGGCCCGCTACCACGCCGTGCCCCACACCACCTTCACCGATCCCGAGGTCGGCGGGGTGGGCCTCACCGAGCAGCAGGCCCGCGACGCCGGCCTGCGCGTGCGCACGGGCAGCGCGCCGCTCGAGCAGTCCTCGCGCGGCTTCACCCACGGCCCGGGCGGCCGGGGGCTGGTCAAGGTGGTCGAGGACGCCGACCGCGGCGTGCTGGTGGGGGCCACCGCCATGGGCCCTGCCGGTGGGGAGATCCTCGGCCTGCTCGCACTGGCGGTGCACGCCGAGGTGCCGGTCGAGGTGATGCGCACGATGATCTACGCCTACCCGACCTTCCACCGCGCCGTCGAGACCGCCCTGGGCGACCTGTCCTGAGCCGACGCGGGCGCCCCGGGTCCGGGGGCGGGGAGGCTTCACCCTCACAGGTGGCCCAGGACCCGGGCGCGGAGGGCCCCGAAGGGTCTAGGTTCACCCCCCATGGGAGAGATGACGCGCAAGGCGGGCGACGCCACCGACCGGGCCGAGTCCAGCGACTGGCTCGACCACGCGGTGCGGGCGGGGCTCGTCGCCTACGGCGTGGTGCACCTGATGATCGCCTGGATCGCGCTCCAGCTCGCGCTGGGCGACCAGAGCGGCTCGGCGTCGAGCACGGGCGCGCTGCAGCAGCTGACCGACGAGCCCTTCGGTGAGCTGGCGATCTGGCTGATCGCGATCGGCATGCTGCTGCTCGTCGTGTGGCGCGTCCTCGAGGCCGTCGGGGGGCACCGCGGCGAGGAGGGCAAGGACCTCTGGCTCAAGCGGGCCTCCTCGGTGCTCAAGGGCGTCATCTACGCCGTGATCGGGTGGAGCGCCGTCCAGGTCGCCACCGGATCGGGCTCCAAGGGCGGCTCCGACGACACCACCGCCACGGTGATGAACATGTCGGGTGGGCAGTTCATGGTCGGCCTCGCCGGCGTGCTCGTCATCGCCTACGGCGTGGGTCAGATCGTGCGTGCCTGGACCGAGAAGTTCCGCGAGCACCTCACCGCGGAGGGCAAGAGCGGTGAGGCCGGGACGGCCTACATCTGGTTCGGCAAGGCCGGCTACGCCGCCAAGGGCGTCGCCATCGGCATCGTCGGCGGGCTCTTCCTCTACGCCGCCTACACCCACCAGGCCAAGAAGTCCGGCGGGCTCGACCAGGCCCTCCACAAGGTGCTGCAGCAGCCCTACGGCCCCGTGATGCTCGGCGTCATCGCCGTCGGCATCGGCTGCTACGGGCTGTTCTGCTTCGCCCGCGCGCGTCACCTCTCACGCTGACGTCGCCGGGACCGCGGGGTCGGGCCGACCCGGTCGCCGCACCGGGCATGCTGGGGCGATGACCTCCACGCCCCCGCCGGTCGACCCGACCCCGCCGACCGGGCTCGTCGGCCTCACCGCCACCGACGCCGTCAGCGAGCTCGACGCCGCCGGACGACCCCACCGCCTGCTGCGCCCGGGCACGATGCGCACCCTCGACTTCCGCCCCGACCGGGTCAACCTGCTCCTCGACGAGGACGACGTGGTCGTCGAGGTCACCCTCGGCTAGACATCACGGCCAGGCATCACGGCCAGGCATCACGGCCAGGCATCACGGCCAGGCATCACGGCCAGGCATCACGGCCAGGCATCACGGCCAGGCATCACGGCCAGGCATCACGGCCAGGCATCACGGCCAGGCATCACGGCCAGGCATCACGGCCAGGCATCACGGCCAGGGCGCCGGCGCCCGCGGCACGAGCGGGTGTGACACGGGCGGGTGGTGGGAAGGAGACCGGCACGCCGCACCGTCTCTCGGAGGACCCATGACGCAGCCGCAGCCGCACGACCCCCGGCCCGCGATCCAGCCCGGACCCCCTCCCGGGTCGCGCCCCGAGTCTGCCGACGCCAGCGACGGGCTCCACCGACCGGAGGACCTCGCGGCCCACGCCGCCGACCGTGCGCCGGCCGCCGACCGCAGCGGGCCGCCCCCGGGCGACGGCGCCCCGGTCACCGACCACCTGGCCGACCCCCTGGGGGACCCCCTGACCGACCCCGTGGCCGACCCCCTGGCCGACCCCCTGGCCGACCCCCTGGCCGACCCCCTGACCACTCCGCCCGACGTGTCCCCGTCCGACCCGTCGGCCGGCCCGGTGAGGGACGCCGACCGACCGCCTGCCGGCCCCCCGCCCGCCGTGGGTCCGCCGCAGTGGACGCCGACCTCGCCACCACCGGCCCCCCTCGCCGCCTCGCCGGCCCCGCCACCGTCCTCCCCGCCCGCTGGCCCGCCCGCCGGCCCGCAGGCCGGCCCGGCGCCGACGGTCGCGCCGACCGCCCCGCCGGCCACCGCGGGCGAGGCGGGCGCCGGCGGCGTACCGGCGCAGCCGCGACGCTTCATGTCGGCCACCGACTTCCTCGACCGCCGCGCCGACGTCGTCGACCACGGGCCGGCCACGTGGGGCTGGCGCGGACGGGTGCGCCGGTGGAGCGGCGGACTCCTCAGCCCGGCGATGGGCCGCGCGGAGGCAGCCCACGAGCGCGACCGCGCCGCGGTGCAGCGCGAGCTCTCGGGCCCGCGCACCATCGCCTTCGTCAACCCCAAGGGCGGGGCCGCCAAGACCACCGGCGTGCTGGCGGCGGGCTACACCTTCGGCACCGTGCGGGGCGGGGGAGTCGTGGCCTGGGACAACAACGAGACCCGGGGCACGCTGGGCATCCGGGGCACCCGCGGCCACCACCGCAACACCACCCGCGAGCTGCTCGGCGACCTCGGCCGCTTCGACGACGTCGCGCAGTCGCGCATCGGCGACCTGGGGTCCTACGTCCGCACCCAGGGCGACGCCCACTTCGACGTACTGGCCTCCGACGAGCGGGCCGACGTCACCGGCACGATCCGCGCCGACGACTTCGCCGCCGTCCACGGGCTGCTCGAGCGCTTCTACCGGATCCTGCTCGTCGACACCGGCAACAACATGCGCGCCGAGAACTGGCTCGCCGCAGCCGCGGCCGCCGACCTGCTGGTGGTCACCAGCACCGTGCGGGAGGACACCGGCTACAGCGGGCTCTGGATGCTCGACGCCCTCCAGGACGCCGGTCACCCCGACCTCAAGCACAAGACGGTGACCGTGCTCTCCGACCCCTCCCCGAAGGTCGACGCGGCCTTGGCGCGCGACCTCGTCGACGTCTACGAGCAGCGCACCCGCGCGGTCTACCGCGTGCCCTACGACCCCGCGCTCGTCTCCGGCTCCGTCGTGCCCTACGCCCGGTTGTCCCAGGAGACCCGGCGCGCCTGGCTCACCGCCTGCGCCGGCATGGCCGCGACCCTGTGAGCCCGGCGGACACCGCCACCGGCCGCGGGGGCCCGGCAGGGGCCTGAGGCCCTCCACGGGAACAAGTCCCGGGCCCGGGGCGCTACGCCCTCCATGCGAGCAGTCGTCTACAGCAAGCCCGGTCCCTCCTCCGTCCTCGAGGTCGTCGAGCGCGACCTGCCCGAGCCCGGGCCCGGCGAGGTCCGGGTCCGCCTGGTGCGGGCGGGGGTCAACCCCACGGACTGGAAGTTCCGCGCCAACGGCTTGAACGGCGACTTCACCGAGGTCGCCCCTGGCCAGGACGGTGCCGGCGTCGTCGACGCCGTCGGCGAGGGCGTCACCACCCACGCCGTGGGCGACCGGGTCTGGCTGGTCCTGGCCCAGTCGGGTCGCGGCCTCGGTACGTCGACCCAGCACACCGTGCAGCTCGCCGAGCGCGTCGTGCCGCTGCCCGAGGGCGCGTCCTTCGACCTCGGTGCCTCCCTCGGCGTCCCGGCGGTCACCGCCCACCGCGCGCTCACCGCGGGTGAGACCACCGCGCGTCTGGCACCGGGCTCGATGGCCGGACAGACCGTGCTGGTCGCCGGCGGGGCCGGTGCGGTCGGCAACGCCGCGATCCAGCTGGCCGTCTGGGCCGGCGCCACCGTGGTCACCACGGTCAGCGGCGAGGAGAAGGCCGACCTGGCCCGCGCGGCCGGCGCCCACCACATCGTCAACTACCGCACCTCCGACGCCGCCGCCGAGATCCGTGCGGTCGCGCCCGAGGGCGTCGACCTGGTCGTGGAGGTGGCCCTGGCGCAGAACGTCGGCCTCGACGTCGAGGTGCTCCGCAACCGCGGCACCCTGGCCTACTACGCCGACAACGGCGGGGCCGAGGCGACCGTGCCGGTGCGGGCCACCTTCGCCAAGAACCTGCGCCTGCAGGGCCTGCTGCTCTACACCCTGGGCGCCGACCTCGTGCAGGCCGCCGCCGAGGACGTCACCGCGGCCGTGTCCGCCGGTGCCCTGCGCGTGGGTGCGGAGGCCGGCGTGCCGCTGCACCACTACCCGCTGGAGGAGACGGGCGCCGCGCACGACGCCGTCGAGGGCGGCGCCGTCGGCAAGGTCCTGCTCGACATCGCCGAGGCCTGAGCCCGCCCGGGGCCCGGAGCCCTGGCGCCCTGGAGCACCTGCCGGCCGCCGGGTCCGACGTCGCGGCGTCGGACCCTGCGGCTGCTAGGGTCGGCGCCGATCGACATCCTTTAACGAGCCGTCCCGTGAGGCGGAGAAGGAGGTCCGGCGGCACCGTGTGCGCCCAGCCTGCAGCACCCGACGACCCGACGGCCGGAGGCCGCGTCGTCCTCGACGCCCGTGACATCGCCCGGGCACTGACCCGGATCTCCCACGAGATCCTCGAGCGCAACAAGGGCGGCGCCGACCTCGTCCTGCTGGGCATCCCGAGCCGCGGCGTGCCGCTGGCGCAGCGCATCGCCGAGCGCCTCGCCGCGGTCGAGGGCACCGAGGTGCCGGTGGGCTCGCTCGACGTCACGATGTACCGCGACGACCTGCGCCTCAAGCCGGCCCGCGCGCTGCTCCCCACCCAGATCCCGCCCGGCGGCATCGACGGGCGCACCGTGGTGCTGGTCGACGACGTGCTCTTCTCCGGGCGCACCATCCGCGCGGCGCTCGACGCCCTCGGCGACATCGGCCGCCCGCGCGCGGTGCGGCTGGCCGTGCTCGTCGACCGCGGTCACCGCGAGCTGCCCATCCGGGCCGACTTCGTGGGCAAGAACCTGCCCACCTCGCTGGTCGAGCGCGTCAGCGTGAGGCTCGAGGGCGTCGACGACCTCGACGCGGTCACCATCACCGGCCCGCCCCCCGGCCTGGGCGACCAGACCGGCGAGCAGACCGGCGACCAGACCGTCGACCAGTCCGGCGACCGGACCGGCGGCGCGGGGGTGGGGGCGTGAAGCGGCACCTGCTCAGCGCGGCCGACCTGACCCGTGACGACGCGGAGCTGGTGCTCCGCACGGCGGCCGAGCTCCGCTCGCTGGCCGACCGGCCGATCAAGAAGCTCCCCGCCCTGCGCGGGCGCACCGTGGTCAACCTCTTCTTCGAGGACTCCACCCGCACCCGCATCTCCTTCGAGGCCGCGGCCAAGCGCCTCAGCGCCGACGTCATCAACTTCGCCGCCAAGGGCTCCAGCGTGTCCAAGGGCGAGAGCCTCAAGGACACCGCACTGACGCTGGAGGCGATGGGGGCCGACGCCGTGGTGGTGCGTCACGGCGCCAGTGGTGCACCCCACCGCCTCGCCCACTCGGGCTGGGTCCGCTCCAGCGTGGTCAACGCCGGCGACGGCACCCACGAGCACCCCACTCAGGCGCTCCTCGACGCCTTCACCCTCACCCGCCACCTCGGCGCGGCCGACGGCGGCGGGCTCGACGGGCGGCGGGTGGCCATCGTGGGCGACGTCCTGCACAGCCGGGTCGCGCGCTCCAACGCGCTGCTGCTGCAGACCCTCGGCGCCGAGGTCACGCTCGTGGCGCCCCCGACGCTGATGCCGGTGGGCGTCGGCTCGTGGCCGGTCGAGACGTCCTACGACCTCGACGCGGTGCTGCCGAAGGCCGACGCCGTGATGATGCTGCGCGTGCAGCGCGAGCGGATGAGCGGGGGCTTCTTCCCGACCCCGCGCGAGTACTCGCGCCGCTACGGCCTCGACGGTCGCCGGATGGCCACGCTGCAGGACCACGCCATCGTGATGCACCCCGGTCCGATGGTGCGCGGCATGGAGATCACCGCCGACGTCGCCGACTCCCCGCGCTCGGTCATCGTCGAGCAGGTCACCAACGGCGTGGCCGTGCGGATGGCGGTGCTCTACCTCCTCCTCAGCGGCGCCGACCTCTCCGCCGACGGACCCGCCGGCCTCCCGGGCGGCCCCGGCAGCCCCGGGACCGCCGACGCCCCGCTCCTCCCGACAGAAAGCGCACCCGCGTGACGACGTACCTGCTCCGCAACGCCTCGATCCTCGGCGGCGAGACCACCGACCTGCTGCTCGCCGACGGCGTGGTGGCCGCGGTCGGCCCCGACCTGGCCGCCGGCCCCGGGGCCGACGGCGCGACGGTGGTCGACGCCACCGGCCTCCTCGCGCTGCCCGGACTGGTCGACCTGCACACCCACCTGCGCGAGCCGGGCCGGGAGGACGCCGAGACCGTCGACACCGGCACCCGTGCCGCGGCGATGGGCGGCTTCACCGCCGTGCACGCCATGGCCAACACCGAGCCGGTCGCCGACACCGCCGGCGTCGTCGAGCAGGTGTGGCGCCTGGGCCGCGAGGCCGGTCACTGCGACGTCTTCCCGGTCGGCGCGGTCACCGTCGGGCTGGCCGGCGAGCGGCTGGCCGAGCTCGGCGCGATGGCCGACTCCGCCGCCCGGGTGCGGGTCTTCTCCGACGACGGCCGGTGCGTGAGCGACGCGGTGCTGATGCGGCGCGCGCTGGAGTACGTCAAGGCCTTCGACGGCGTCGTCGCCCAGCACGCCCAGGAGCCGCGCCTGACCGAAGGGGCGCAGATGAACGAGGGCGAGCTCTCGGGCCGCCTCGGCCTCACCGGTTGGCCGGCGGTGGCCGAGGAGGCGATCATCGCCCGCGACTGCCTGCTCGCCGCCCACGTCGGCTCGCGGCTGCACGTGTGCCACGTGTCGACCGCCGGGTCGGTGCAGATCGTGCGCGAGGCCAAGGCCCGCGCCGCGCGCGAGGGCGGCTGGGAGGTCACCGCCGAGGTGTGCCCCCACCACCTGCTCCTCACCGACGAGCTCGCCGCGACCTACGACCCGATCTACAAGGTCAACCCGCCGCTGCGCACCGCGGCCGACGTCGAGGCGCTGCGCGCAGGGCTGGCCGACGGCACGATCGACGTCGTGGCCACCGACCACGCCCCGCACCCCCACGAGGACAAGGACTGCGAGTGGGCCGCGGCGGCCTTCGGCATGCTGGGTCTCGAGACCGCGCTGTCGATCGTGCAGGAGACGATGGTCGACACCGGGCTGCTCGACTGGGCCGGCGTCGCCGAGCGCATGTCGGCCGCGCCCGCGCGGATCGGCCGGCTCGCCGAGCACGGTCACCCCCTCGCGGTCGGCGCCCCGGCCAACGTCGTGCTCTACGACCCCGCCGTACGCCGCGTCGTCGACCCCGCGACATCGGCGTCGCTGTCGCGCAACACCCCCTACCGCGGCATGGAGCTGCCCGGCCGGGTCGTGGCGACGTTCCTGCGCGGCACCCCGACCGTGCTCGACGGCGCCCTGGTCTGAGCCGGCCGGGCCGCACGCAGGGCCCCGACCGGTCGAGCGTGTCGGGGCGCCTGGTGCGCCCGGGGCGCCCGGGCCGGCGGCGGTGCGCCTCGACCCCTGCCGCGGTGCGGTGGTCGAACGTCCGTGTCACCGGAGCGTGGTGCCTCGGCGCCTCTGGGGCCTCGGGGGCGTGTGGTGGAGCCGGCGCTGGTCGGCGCGCGGGTTGATCGAACGTTCGTTCAACCAGGACGTGGTCTGCTGCCGCGGGCTGCTGGCCGCCGCCTCTCGCGACCGCTGCGGCCCCTCGTGCGGGGGAGCCGCCGTGTCTGCCGTCGCAGTGCGGCCGAGGGCGCAGCGGAGCGTGTGCTGGTCGGCGCGCGGGTTGATCGAACGTTCGTTCAACCGGGACGTGGTCTCGTGCCGCGAAGCTGCTGGCCGCCGCCTCTCGCGACCGCTGCGGCCCCTCGTGCGGGGAAGTCGGCGTGGCTGCCGTCGCAGTGCGGCCGAGCGTGCGGCGGAGCGGGCGCCTGTCGGCGCGCGGGTTGATCGAACGTTCGTTCAACCAGGACGTGGTCTCGTGCCGCGAAGCCGGTGGCCGCCGCCTCTCGCGACCGCTGCGGCCCCTCGTGCGGCGGAGCCGGCGTGGCTGCCGTCGCAGTGCGGCCGAGCGTGCGGCGGAGCGGGCGCCGGTCGGCGCGCGGGTTGATCGAACGTTCGTTCAACCAGAACGTGGTCTGCCGCCGCGGGGGTGCTGGCCGCCGCCTCTCGCGAACGCTGTGGCCCCTGGTGTGCGAAGCCGGTGCCGCTGCAGTGGCGGGTCGGGGCTGAGCGTGCGGCGGAGCGTGCGCGGGTCGGAGCGGTTTGATCGAACGTTCGTTCAACCAGAACGTGGTCTGCTGCCGCGGGCTGCTGGCCGCCGCCTCCGCGAACGCTGCGGCCCCTCGTGCGGCGGAGCTGGCGCCGCTGCAGTGGCAGGTCGGGCTGAGCGTGCGACGGAGCGTGCGCGGCCATCGCGGGGAGGGCCTGAGCGACGGGAGGCCCGTCCCGCTCGCGCGGCACGAGACACTGTGCCGGTGAGCGACCCGATCCGGCGACTGCTGGCCCACCCGCCGGACCTCCCGGTGGTCGCGGGGCTGCCCGCGCTGCGCGTCGCGCTGGAGGACCACGGCGCCGCGGTGGTGCAGGCGCCGCCCGGCACCGGCAAGACCACCCTGGTGCCTCCGCTGGTCGCCGACCTCCTGGGCGGCGGGGGCGGTCGCGTCGTGGTGACCCAGCCGCGCCGCATCGCCGCACGCGCCGCGGCCCGGCGTCTGGCCCACCTGCTCGGTGAGCCCGTGGGGGAGACGGTCGGCTACACGGTGCGGGGCGAGCGACGCGCCGGACCCTCCACGCGGGTCGAGGTGGTCACCACCGGGGTGCTGCTGCGGCGGCTCCAGCGCGACCCCGACCTGCCCGGGGTCGGTGCGGTGGTGCTCGACGAGGTGCACGAGCGCCACCTCGACGGTGACCTGACGCTCGCCCTGCTCGTCGACGTCCGGCAGAACCTGCGCGAGGACCTGCTGCTCGTGGCGATGTCCGCGACCGTCGAGGCGACCCGCACGGCCGCGCTCCTCGGCCCCGAGGCCCACCACCCCGAGGCCCACCACCCCGAGGCCCACCACCCCACGGACGAGTCCGACGGCACGGGCGCTGTGCCGTCGCACCAGGGTCCCGGCGACGACAGCGACGACAGCGACGACAGCGACAGCAGCGAGAGCAGCGCCGACGACGGCGGCGCCGCCAGCGAGGGCGCCCCGCGCGGCGCAGGTGCGGGGTCGCCCGGCGCCGTCAGCACCGCCGTGCCGGTGGTGGACGTGCCCGGCGCGCTCCACCCGGTGCAGCGCCGCTGGTGCCCGCCACCGCCCGCCGTGCGCCGCGCCGACGACCGCGGGGTGACCCCGGCCTTTCTCGACCACGTGGCCGCGACGACCCGCCTCGCCCTCGTCGAGCACCCGGGCGACGTGCTGGTCTTCGTGCCGGGCGTCGCGGAGGTCGACGGCGTCGTGCGCCGGCTCGCGGCCGCGGCTGCCGCGGCCGGGGTCGACGTCCGTCCGCTGCACGGTCGCCTGCCGGCCGTCGAGCAGGACCGGGCGCTGAGCCCGGGGGAGCGCCGCCGCGTCGTCGTGTCGACCGCGGTCGCGGAGTCGTCGCTCACGGTGCCGGGGGTGCGCGTGGTGGTCGACGCCGGGCTGTCGCGCGAGCCGCGCACCGACCACGCGCGCGGTCTGGCCGGCCTGGTCACGGTGCGGGTGAGCCGCGCCGGCGCCGAGCAGCGGGCCGGGCGCGCCGGCCGCGAGGCCGCCGGGGCGGTGCTGCGCTGCTGGTCGGAGGCCGAGCACGCCCACCTCGAGGCCCACCCGCAGCCGGAGATCCTCACCGCCGACCTCACGGCCCTCGCCCTGGAGCTCGCCGTGTGGGGCGTCCCCGACGGCGCCGGCCTCGCCCTCCTCGACCCGCCCCCGCCCGGTCCGCTCGCGCTGGCCCGCGCCACCCTCGCCGGCCTCGGCGCCGTCGACGACGCCGGAGCCGTCACCGCTCGTGGGCGCGCGATCGCCGGGGTGCCCGCCGA
>NZ_CAKASO010000049.1:0-25656 GCF_916862475.1 Nocardioides sp. Leaf374 | reverse complement strand
CACGAGCACCGCCAGGAGCGCCGCCGCGACCACCCCCACGAGCACCGCCACGAGCACCGCCACGAGCACCGCCACGAGCACCGCCACGAGCACCGCCACGAGCACCGCCACGAGCACCGCCACGAGCACCGCCACGACCACCGAGGAGCCCTGAGATGTGGACCGAGACCGACACCCCGGTCGGGCCGCTGCGCCTGGTCGAGACCGGGGGCGCGCTGAGCGCGATCGAGTTCGCCCCGTGGAGCGACGCCACCGGTCACGACCGCGGGGAGCGCGACGACGACCACCCGGTCCTCGCCGCGACCGTCGCGCAGCTCTCGGCGTACTTCGCCGGCCGGCTGACCGCCTTCGACCTCCCGCTCGCCCCGGTGGGCAGCGACTTCCAGCAGCGGGTGTGGGCCGCGCTGCGCGAGATCGGCTTCGGCGAGACCGCGTCGTACGGTCAGGTCGCCCACCGGCTGGGCATGACGAACGCCGCCTCGCGCGCCGTCGGACTGGCCAACGGGCGCAACCCGATCCCGATCGTCATCCCGTGCCACCGCGTGATCGGCGCCGACGGCAGCCTCACCGGCTACGCCGGCGGCCTCGAGCGCAAGCAGCTCCTCCTGGGCCTCGAGCGGCCCGGCCTGTTCTGAGCCGCTCGCGCCCGTCCCACACGCCCCACCCGTCACACCGGTCGGCCCGGACCCGCACTCATCGGCCCACGCGCGGGCCGACAGGTGCGGGTTTCGCCAGCCGGCCGGTGAAACCCGCGAGCGGCGTGGGGAGCGGCGCGGCACGCCCCGCGTACCCCATGCGTCACACCGGTCGGCCCGGACCCGCACTTGTCGGCCGACGCGTGGGCCGACAGGTGCGGGTTTCGCCAGCCGGCTGGCGAAACCCGCAGCGGGTCAGGCCGACTCGGCCGCAGCCCGCCGCAGCGACTCGGAGAGCCGCTCGGCGGCGGCGAGGACGGCGGGGGCGTGCATACGGCCGGGCTGGCGGGAGAGCCGCTCGAGGGGGCCGGAGACGGAGACGGCGGCGATGATCTTGCCGCTGGGGGAGCGCACCGGCGCGGAGACCGAGGCGACGCCCTGCTCGCGCTCGCCGACCGACTGGGCCCAGCCGCGGCGGCGGATGCCGGAGAGGGCGGCGGCGGAGTAGGCGGCGTTCTGCAGGCCGCGGTGCATCCGCTCGGGGTCCTCCCAGGCCAGCAGCACCTGGGCGGCCGAGCCGGCGCGCATCGTGAGCTGCGAGCCGACGGGGATGGTGTCGCGCAGGCCGGAGGGTCGCTCGGCGGCGGCCACGCACACGCGGTGCTCGCCCTGCCGGCGCCACAGCTGGGCCGACTCCCCGGTGATGTCGCGCAGCCGCGCGAGCACGGGGCCCGCGGTGGCCAGCAGGCGGTCCTCGCCGGCGGCGGCCGAGAGCTCGGCCAGACGCGGTCCCAGCACGAAGCGGCCCTGCATGTCGCGGGCCACCAGCCGGTGGTGCTCGAGCGCCACGGCGAGGCGGTGCGCCGTGGGCCGCGCGAGTCCTGTGGCCGTGACGAGGCCGGCCAGGGTGGCCGGCCCGGCCTCGAGAGCGGTCAGGACGATGGCGGCCTTGTCGAGCACGCCCACTCCGCTGGTGTCCATATGGCAATACTCGCGTCTCAGATCATGGGATGCAACCTCCCGGCGCCAAGTCGGCGCTGTGACCTGGCCGACACCGTGGGTGGGCGTGCCGCGCCCCGGCGGACCCGACGCCGCCTGCGTCTCGCATGCCAAGACCCGAGTCTCACACAATGGGACGCGCGTCGTACGCTGGTCCTCCCGCCGGCGACGCCTGTCGCCGTGCCGCACCGCACTGCAGTCGTCACGAGGGAGTGAGCCATGGGTGCCACCCGCACCGCCAGGACGTTGGCCGAGAAGGTCTGGGACGAGCACGTCGTCCGCTCGACCGAGGGGGAGCCCGACCTCCTCTTCATCGACCTCCACCTCATCCACGAGGTGACCTCCCCGCAGGCCTTCGACGGGCTCCGCCTCGCCGGTCGCCAGGTGCGTCGCCCCGACCTGACCCTGGCCACCGAGGACCACAACGTCCCGACCGTCGACTGGGACAAGCCGATCGCCGACCCGGTCTCCAAGACCCAGGTCGACACGCTGCGCCGCAACGCCGAGGAGTTCGGGGTGCGGCTGCACCCCCTCGGTGACATCGAGCAGGGCATCGTGCACGTCGTGGGCCCGCAGCTGGGCCTGACCCAGCCCGGCATGACCATCGTGTGCGGTGACTCCCACACCAGCACCCACGGCGCCTTCGGGGCGATCGCCTTCGGCATCGGCACCTCGGAGGTCGAGCACGTGCTGGCCACCCAGACGCTCATGCAGGCCAAGCCCAAGACCATGGCGGTCACGATCAACGGCAGCCTCCCCGCGGGCGTCACCGCCAAGGACATGGTGCTGACCCTCATCGCGCACACCGGCACCGGCGGCGGCCAGGGCTACATCGTGGAGTACCGCGGCCAGGCCATCGAGGAGCTCTCGATGGAGGGCCGGATGACGGTGTGCAACATGAGCATCGAGTGGGGCGCCAAGGCCGGTCTCATCGCACCCGACCAGACCACGTTCGACTACATCGAGGGCCGTCCCGAGGCGCCGAAGGGCGAGGACTGGGATGCCGCGGTCGCCCACTGGAAGACCCTCGTCACCGACGACGACGCAGAGTACGACAAGGAGATCGTCCTCGACGCCGCGGAGATGACGCCCTTCGTCACCTGGGGGACCAACCCCGGCCAGGGCGTCCCGCTGGGCTCGGCGGTGCCCGACCCGGCGTCCTACGACGACGAGTCCGACCGCGACGCGGCCCAGAAGGCCCTGGAGTACATGGGCCTCGAGGCCGGCACCCCGATGCGCGAGGTCAAGGTGGACACCGTCTTCGTCGGCTCCTGCACCAACGGCCGCATCGAGGACCTGCGCCTGGCCGCCGAGATCATCAAGGGCCGCACGGTCGACCCCGACACCCGGCTGCTGGTCGTGCCGGGCTCGGTGCGGGTGCGCCTGCAGGCCGAGCAGGAGGGCCTCGACGTCGTCTTCAAGGACGCCGGCGCCGAGTGGCGCGGCGCAGGCTGCTCGATGTGCCTGGGCATGAACCCCGACACCCTGCAGCCCGGCGAGCGCAGCGCGTCGACCTCCAACCGCAACTTCGAGGGCCGGCAGGGCAAGGGCGGGCGCACCCACCTGGTGTCGGTCCCCGTCGCCGCCGCGACCGCGGTGCGCGGCACCCTGTCCTCGCCCGCCGACCTCGCCTGACGCCGACCTCGCCCGACCTGAAAGGCCTCCGATGGACAAGTTCACCCAGCACACCGGCGTCGGCGTGCCGCTGCGCCGCAGCAACGTCGACACCGACCAGATCATCCCCGCGGTCTACCTCAAGCGCGTGACGCGCTCGGGCTTCGAGGACGGGCTGTTCTCCGCGTGGCGCAACGACCCCGACTTCGTGCTCAACGACCCGGCCTACGCCGGCTGCTCGGTGCTCGTCGCCGGCCCCGACTTCGGCACCGGCTCCTCGCGCGAGCACGCCGTCTGGGCGCTGCAGAACTACGGCTTCAAGGCCGTGGTCTCCTCCCGTTTCGCCGACATCTTCCGCGGCAACTCCGGCAAGGCGGGCCTGCTGGCCGCCCAGGTCGACGAGAAGGTCGTCCAGAAGCTCTGGGACCTGCTCGAGGCCCAGCCCGGCGCCACCGTCACCGTCGACCTCGAGTCGCGCACCGTGCGCGCCGGTGAGGGTCCCGACGCGATCGAGGACTCCTTCGACATCGACGACTACACCCGCTGGCGCCTGCTCGAGGGCCTCGACGACATCGGCATCACCCTCGGGCACGCCGACGACATCACGGCCTACGAGCAGACCCGCCCCCGCTGGAAGCCCGCCACCCTCCACGCCTGAGCCCGACCGGGCACCACCCGGGCACCACCGCCGCGACCCCGTCCGCACCCGCGGGCGGGGTCGCGCGCGTCAGGGGCGTACGGCGACCTGCGCGCACCAGGTCTCGAAGCCGATCCGGCGGGCCGTCGCCAGCGAGGCGGCGTTGTCGTCGCGGCTGCTCCACCGGGCGTGGCCGTGGTGGCGCACCGCCCACGACGCCGCGTGGCGCCCGACCCGCTCGGCGAGACCGCGCCCGCGGTGCGCCGGCGCCACCAGCACGCCGACGTCGAGCGGTGCGCCGTCCACCGGCCGGAGGTTGGCCGCCGCGACGACCCGGCCCTCGACGACGAGACCCCACGCCAGGGCGGGGCGGTCGGGCCAGCCCGACTCCTCCCACTCGGCGGCCGGCACCGTGGTGCGCAGCTGCTCGCGCTGCGCGGCGTCCAGCGCCACGACCCCGTCCCCGTCCCCAGCCCCGTCCCCGTCCGCCGGTCCGTCGCCGACCCGCCCACCCCGGGCGAGGGGGTCGGCGTCGAGGTAGGTGTGGGTCGCGGGCCCCACCAGCCGCAGACCACGCTCGTCGGCGAAGCGACGCCAGAAGGCGACGTCCTGCAGCTCGGGGATCTCGCAGCCGGCGAGCATGCCGGCGTCGACCGCCGGGGCGTCGGCGGGGGAGGAGACGTGGACGCCGTCGCCGCGCCAGGCGACGTACCAGCCGGGGTAGTCGCCGAGTCGGCGGTGGGTGCGCACCGTGAGGTCGCACCAGAGGTCCTCCTCGTCGACGCCGAAGACGCGGGCGTAGGAGCGGTCGACGGCGGCGGCGGTGGCGGGGTGCACCCGCCTCACCCTAGGCAGCGGCCACTCACCCCTGTGAGCGGGACCATTCCGGCCGGACCCGACGAACGATGGGCAGCGACAGACGTCACCTACGAAAGGCACACGTCGTGACCACGATCCCCAGCAACGGCATCACCCTCGAGTACACCGACACCGGCGGCACCGGCCGCCCGGTCGTGCTCATCCACGGCTGGCCCCTCAGCGGCGCCTCCTGGTCGGAGCAGGTGCCCGCGCTCACCGACGCGGGCTACCGCGTCGTCACCTACGACCGGCGCGGCTTCGGCGACTCCGACAAGCCGGGCGAGGGCTACGACTACGACACCTTCGCCGCCGACCTCAAGGGCCTGCTCGAGGGTCTCGACCTCTCCGACGTCACCATCGTCGGCTTCTCGATGGGTGGCGGCGAGATCGCCCGCTACCTCGGCACCTACGGCGACGAGCGCGTCCACTCCGCCGTCTTCGCCGCCGCGGTCCCGCCCTACCTGCTCAAGACCGACGACAACCCCGACGGCGGCCTGCCCGAGGAGGCCGTGCAGGAGATGCAGCAGGGCGCCCGCGACGACCGGGAGAGCTTCCTCGACGGCTTCACCACCGACTTCTTCTCCGTCGACGGCACCCTCAAGGTCACCGAGGCGCAGCGCCAGGAGGCCCTGGCCCTCGAGACCAAGGCCGAGGACAAGGCCCTCGTCGACTGCATCGGCGCCTTCGGCCGCACCGACTTCCGCGCCGACCTGGCCAAGGTGAAGGTGCCGACCCTGGTCATCCACGGCTCCGGTGACGCCACGGTGCCCTTCGAGGTGTCCGGCAAGCGCACCGCCGAGGCCGTCGACGGCGCCGAGCTGGTCGTCGTCGACGACGCCCCCCACGGCTTCAACGTCAGCCACGCCGCCGAGTTCAACAAGGCCCTGCTGGACTTCCTGGCCCGCTGAGCCTGCTCGCACCACGACGGCCCTCCCCGCAGCTGCGGGGAGGGCCGTCGCCGTTCCCGGGGTCCCGGGGCCGGGGTCGGCGACTGACGACTCAGCCGGGCGCCAGCCCCCACCGGCGCGCCGCGACCGAGGTCGCCGGGCCCACGCCGAGGCCGAGCGCGACGGCGAGGTCGTCGAGGTCGTCGACGTCGCGGCGCAGGGTGACCAGGTCGCCGCGCACCTCCAGCGCGCCCGCCGCGAGGTGGGCCTCGCGCGACCCCTCGCCGTAGGACGGGGCGAAGTCGGCGTGGGGTGCGGTGTAGAGCGTGGTGCCGACGCCGTCGGCGTCGGCCACGAACGACGCCCCGCCGGGCACGAGCGCCCCCAGCGCGGCGTCGAGGTCGCCGGGGCGAAGGGCGGGCAGGTCGGCGCACAGCGCCACGGGCTCGAGGTCGGGCCAGCGACGTCGCGCCTCGGCCGCTGTGAGGCGCAGCGTGGCGTTGAGGTCGCTGGTGGTGCCGTCGGGGATCGCCGCGCAGCCCAGCCGCGCCAACGCGTGGGAGAGCCGGACGTCGTCGGTGGCCACGAGCACCCTCGCGACCCGCGCCGCCGCCACGCACGCGCGTGCGGTGTCGAGCGCGAAGGCCTTCGCCAGCTCGCGGCGGCCCTCGTCGCTGACGCCGAGCAGGCGCGACTTGCCCACGGCCGGGGGCTTCACGGGCAGCAGGACGGCGTGGACCGCAGGAAGGACGGACATCGCCCCCATCCTCCCAGCAGCCCTGGCGCGTCCGGGGCCCACCTGCGGTGTGGCCGAGGTCACCGGCGAGTAATGTGCGCCTGTGAGTGTCGTCCGCAAGCACGCCCGTCCGCCGGGGGGAGCCTGGAGGTTCGCGGTGGCCGTCGTGAAGCCGGCCCTGCTCGCCACGACCCGCCGCGACTGGCGCGGCGGTGAGCGGATCCCCGCCGAGGGCGGCTGCCTGCTGGTGCTCAACCACATCTCCCACGTCGACCCGCTGACCGCGGCCCACCTGGTGCACGACCACGGCCGGGTCCCGCGCTACCTCGCCAAGTCGGGCCTGTTCCGCGTCCGCTTCGTGGGTCGGATCATGCGGGCCACGGGCCAGATCCCCGTCGAGCGGCTCAGCCGGGAGGCCGTCGGCGCCTACGCCGCGGCCGTGCGCGCGGTCGAGCAGGGCGAGGTCGTGGTCGTCTACCCCGAGGGCACGATCACCCGCGACCCCGGGCTGTGGCCGATGACCGGCAAGACCGGCGCGGCCCGGATCGCGCTGGCCACCGGGTGCCCGGTCGTGCCCGTGGGCCAGTGGGGGGCCCAGGAGATCCTGGCGCCCTACTCCCACCGGCCCCACCTCGTGCCGCGCAAGCAGGTCACGATGCTCGTGGGGGAGCCGGTCGACCTCGCCGACCTCGTCGCCCAGGGCGCGACCCCCGAGGCCGTCGCCCGCGCGACCGAGCGGATCATGGACGCCCTCACCCACCTCGTGGAGGAGGTCCGCGGCGAGCGGGCCCCCGACGTACGGTTCGACCTGCGCCGCGCCCGCGCGGACCACCCCCACCGGAAGGACTCCGCATGACCCTCGGCTCCAGCTCCGGCAAGGTCGCCGTGCTCGGCGCCGGCTCGTGGGGCACGTCGTTCTCCATCGTCCTCGCCGACGCCGGCAACGACGTGACGGTGTGGGCGCGTCGCGAGGAGGTCGCGGAGTCGATCAACGAGAGCCGGGAGAACGTCGACTACCTCCCCGGTGTGGAGCTGCCCGCGGGCATCGGCGCGACCCACGACGTCGAGAAGGCGCTGCACGGCGCCGACGTGGTCGTGCTGGCCACGCCCTCGCAGACCCTGCGGGCCAACCTCGCGACCTGGGCGCCCTACGTCGAGGACGACGCGGTGCTGGTGTCGCTGATGAAGGGCGTCGAGCTCGGCACCCTCAACCGGATGAGCGAGGTGATCGCGCAGGAGACCGGCGCCGGCCCCGAGCGGATCGCGGTGATCAGCGGGCCCAACCTGGCCAAGGAGATCGCGCGGCGCGAGCCGGCCGCCTCCGTGGTGGCCTGCGCCGACGAGTCGGTGGCCAAGCGGCTGCAGCAGCGCTGCCACTCACCGGCCTTCCGCCCCTACACCTCGGTCGACGTCGTCGGCTGCGAGCTGGGCGGGGCCTACAAGAACGTGATCGGCCTGGCCGTCGGGATGGCGGTCGGCCTCGGCTTCGGCGACAACACCACGGCCTCCCTCATCACCCGCGGGCTGGCCGAGACCGCGCGCCTGGCCACGCGCCTCGGTGCCAACCCGCTCACGCTCATGGGGCTGGCGGGCCTCGGCGACCTCGTCGCCACCTGCTCCTCGCCGCTCTCGCGCAACCGCACCTTCGGGGAGAAGCTCGGCCAGGGCATGACGGTGGAGGAGATCTACGCCTCGACCCGCCAGGTCGCCGAGGGCGCGAAGTCCTGCTCCTCGCTGCGCGCGCTGGCGGCCAGCCACGGCGTCGACGCCCCGATCGCCGAGCACGTCGACGACGTCGTGGCCGGCCGGCTGACCACGCAGGAGATGATGAACTCCTTCATCGCCCGCGACACCAAGGCCGAGACCGACTGACCCGCCCGGCGCGGGCGCTCCTGGCCCGGTCCCCGGCCCGGGCGTCGCCTCAGCCCAGGTCGTCCAGGGCCCGGCCCAGGTCGGCCCAGAGGTCCTCGACGTCCTCGATGCCCACGGAGAGCCGCACCAGGGCGTCGGGCACGCTGGCGGGCTCCGACTTCCAGCGACGACGGCGCTCGAAGGTCGACTCCACCCCGCCGAGGCTGGTGGTGTGCACCCACAGCGAGGTCTTGCGGGTCAGCAGGTCGGCGGCGAGGGCACCCTGGGCGAGCACGATGGACACGATCCCGCCGAAGCCGGGGTAGCGCACCTCGCCGACCGCGGGGTGCTCGCGCAGCCGTCGCGCCAGCTCCCCGGCGTTGGCCTGGGCCCGCTCCACGCGCAGGTGCAGGGTGCGCAGGCCGCGCAGGGCGAGGTAGGCCTCGAGGGTGCCGGGCACGGCGCCGAGCAGGTCGCGGCGGCCCTTGAGCACGCCGAGGAGCTCGTCGTCGGCGGTGACGATCGCCCCCATGAGCGCGTCGCTGTGCCCGGCGAGGTACTTGGTCGCCGAGTGGACCACCAGGTCGGCGCCCAGGCGCAGCGGCTGCTGCAGCAGGGGGGTGGCGAAGGTGTTGTCGACGACGACGTAGGCGCCGGCCTCGTGGGCCGCGGCGGCGATCGTCTCGATGTCGGCGACCTCGAGGGAGGGGTTGGTCGGCGACTCCAGCCACACCAGTGCCGCGTCGTCGCAGGCGGCCACGCAGGCCGCGGTGTCGGTGACGTCGACCAGGTCGGTGACCACGCGCCCGCGCGCCTCGAGGTCGGCCAGCTGGAGGATCGTGCCGTTGTAGGCGGTGCGGGGGGCCACGACCTTCGCACCCTGCCCGACCAGGTCGAGCACGGTGGCGACGGCGGCCAGGCCCGAGGAGAACGACAGCGCCCGGCCGCCCTCGAGCGCGCCCAGGGCCTCCTCGAAGGCCTGCCAGGTCGGGTTGCCCCAGCGGCCGTACTCCCGGTCCCCGCCGGCGACGAAGGTCGACGCCATCGTGATCGGGGTGTTGAGCGGCTGGTCGGCCTCCCGCGGCGGGCGACCGGCCGTCACGGCGACGGTGGAGGGGCGGAGCTCGGCGGGCTGGGGGTGGTCGGCCATGACGTCCAGACTAGGGTCACGCGACATGACGTCGAAGGTCGGGACCGCGCCCGGAGCAGCCCTGTGATCGCCCTGTCGCTGGCCGAGGTGGCCGCGGTGGTCGGCGGGGAGGTCGTGCTCCCCGCCGGCGCCGGCGGCACGACCGGCGCCGAGCCGGGGGCGGTGGCCGGGGCGGGGACCACCGTGACCGGCCCCGTGGTCATCGACGGGCGCGAGGCCGGTCCGGGCAGCCTCTTCGTCGCCTTCGTGGGCGAGCGCTCCGACGGCCACGACCACGCCGCGCAGGCCGGCGAGGCCGGCGCCGTGGCGGTGCTGGGCAGCCGTCCGACCCCGCTGCCGACCGTGGTCGTGCCCGATGCGCGCGCGGCGCTGCAGCGCCTCGCCTCCCACGTCGTGGAGCAGGTCCGCCGCGCGGGCGGTCTCACCGTCGTCGGCATCACCGGCTCGCAGGGCAAGACCTCGACCAAGGACCTGCTCGGCGCCGTGCTGGCCCACGCCGCCCCGACGGTGGCCACGCGCGGGTCCTTCAACAACGAGCTCGGCATGCCCCTCACCGCGCTGCGCGTCGAGCCCGACACCCGCTACCTGGTGCTCGAGCTCGGCGCCCGCGGGCGCGGCCACATCGCCGAGCTCACCGCCCTGGTGCGCCCCGACGTCGCCGTCGTGCTCAACGTCGGCCAGGCCCACCTCGGCGAGTTCGGCTCGCGCGAGGCCATCGCCGAGGCCAAGGGCGAGCTGGTCGAGGCCCTCACCGCCGAGGGCACCGCCGTGCTCAACGCCGACGACCACCGCGTCGCCGCGATGGCCTCCCGCACGCGGGGCGCGGTGGTGAGCTTCGGCGAGGCCGAGGGCGCCGACGTACGGGTCGGGGGGCTGCGGCTCGACCGGCTCGGCCGGCCCTCCTTCACCCTGGCCACCGCGCAGGGCGACGTGCCCGTCACGCTGCGGCTCGTCGGCGCCCACCAGGCGCTCAACGCCGCCGCCGCGGCCGCGGCCGCGCTCGCGGCCGGCGTCAGCCCCGCCCAGGTCGGCGAGGCGCTCGACGCCGTCGAGGCCCTCTCGCAGTGGCGCATGGAGCTCACCGAGCGCGCCGACGGCGTCGTGGTGCTCAACGACTCCTACAACGCCAACCCCGAGTCGATGCGGGCCGCCGTCGACGCCCTGGTCTCCCTCGGCGCCGACCCGGCCGTGCGGCGCACCGTCGCGGTGCTGGGCGAGATGCGCGAGCTGGGGGAGGCAGCGCCCGAGGAGCACCGCGCCGTCGGCTCCTACGCCGCGCAGCGCGGCGTCGACGTCGTGGTCGTGGTGGGTGCCGCCGCGCAGGGCATCGCCGCCGGCGCCGGGCAGCGCGCGGTGCTGCTGCCCGACAACGCCGCGGCCGTCGCGTGGCTGCGCGAGCACGTCGCGGAAGGTGACGCCGTTCTCCTCAAGGCCTCCCGCGGGGCGCGCCTCGACGAGGTGGCCGCGAGCCTTCAGTAGGGTCGCGGACCATGACCGAGACCCCTCCCCGGAAGGTCCGGGTGGCCCTCGTCTTCGGCGGCCGCTCCGGCGAGCACGCGATCTCGGCGGCCACCGCCGCCGGGGTGATGAGGGCGATCGACCGCGACACCTACGACGTACTGCCCGTCGGGATCACCCGCGAGGGGCAGTGGGTGCTGGCCCCCGACGACCCCGCCCGCTGGGAGCTGGCCGCCGACCGGCTGCCCGAGGTCACCACCGACGCCGGGCCCGCGCTGGCCAGCCTCGGCGAGGCCGGCCCGGTCGACGTGGTGTTCCCGCTGCTGCACGGGCCCTACGGCGAGGACGGCACCATCCAGGGCCTGCTCGAGCTCGCCGGCGTGCGCTACGTCGGGGCCGGTGTGCTGGCCTCCGCGGTGGGCATGGACAAGCACTACATGAAGCTGGTCTTCGCCGGCCACGGCCTGCCCGTGGGGCCCTACGTCGTGGTGCTGCCGCGTGCGTGGGAGCAGGACCCCTCCGCGGTGGTCGACCGGGTGCAGGCCGAGCTGCGGTTCCCGGTCTACGTCAAGCCCGCCCGGGCCGGCTCCTCGCTCGGCGTGACGCGCGTCGAGGACCTGACCGGGTTGGCCGACGCCATCGAGGAGGCGCGCGCCCACGACCCCAAGGTCCTGGTCGAGCAGGCGCTCGCCGGTCGCGAGATCGAGTGCGCGGTGCTCGGCGGACGCGCCGGGGGCCCGACCCGCGCGTCGGTGCCGGGGGAGATCGTGGTCGACCACGACGCCGCCGACTTCTACGACTTCGAGGCCAAGTACCTCTCCGACTCCCAGGCCCGCACCCAGGCCCCGGCCGACCTGCCCGACGACGTCGCCGAGCGGGTGCGCGCCCTGGCCGTGCAGGCCTTCGAGGCCATCGGGGGCGAGGGGCTCTCTCGCGTCGACGTCTTCGTGGCCCCCGACGGCGACGTCGTGATCAACGAGATCAACACGATGCCCGGCTTCACCCCCATCTCGATGTACTCCAAGATGTGGGAGGCCTCGGGCCTGGCCTACACCGACCTCGTCGGGGAGCTCATCCAGCTCGCCCTCGAGCGCCCGGTCGGCCTGCGCTGAGGCCCGGCCCGGGCGTCAGGGGCTCGAGCCCGGCGTCCGGGCTCAGCCCGCGACGACGCCGCGCAGCAGGTCGCGGGCGACCTCGCCCAGCGAGGTGCCGCTGTGGGTGCAGGCGTAGGGCATCACCGAGGTCTCGGTCATGCCGGGGGTGATCGCGGTCTCGAGCACGACGAAGGAGCCGTCGGGCTCGACGATGAAGTCGGAGCGGGAGACGCCGCTGAGGCCGAGCACGCGGTGGGCCTCCACGGCGGTGCGGCCGATCTCGGCGACCTGCTCGTCGGTGAAGGGCGCGCGGGAGAGCGAGACGTACTCCGCGGTGTAGCGGGCGCTGAAGTCGAACTCGTGGCCCTTCTCGTACTCCACCCACACCGGCATGAGCGCCTCGAGACCGCCGGGGCGCTCCACGCAGACGACGCTCACGTCGACGCCGTGGTGGAAGCGCTCGATGAGCGCGTCGTCGCAGTAGGCGTAGCTGCCCACGAGGGCCGAGGGCAGCGCCCCCATGCCGTCGACGCCGGTGACGCCGAGCGCGCTGCCGCAGCGGGTGGGCTTGACCACCACACGGTCGCCGAGGCGGGTCATGACGTGCTCCATGAGCGCGTTGGCGCCGATGTCGCGGAAGGTCTGGGCCGAGAGGCCGACGCTCTGCGGCACCGGGATGCCGGTCCGGCGCATCAGCTCGCGGGCGGTGCCCTTGTCCCAGGCCACGCGGCAGGCGTTGCTGGAGGAGCCGACGTAGGGCAGGCCGAGGAGCTCCAGCAGGGTCTGGATCTCCCCGTCCTCCCCGAACTGCCCGTGGAGCACGGGGAAGGCGACCGCGACCTTGTCGCGCTCCAGGGCGTGCATCAGGTTGCGGTCGAAGTCGTAGGCGTGCGCCTCGACGCCCTGGGCGCGCAGCTCGCGCACCAGGTTGCGGCCGCTGGCCAGGGAGACGTCGCGCTCGTGGCTGAGGCCGCCGGCGATGACGGCGACGGGGCCCGGGAAGTCCTCGCTCATGGCACGAGGGTCCCACACCGCCCGGTCGCCGGCGGCGGGTGCCGCCGTCCCGGACACGACGGACGCCCCGTGCCGTCGGGGGCGCGGGGCGTCGGTCGTGCGGTCGGTGCCCCGTCGGTGCGGGGCGGGAGGCGGCTGCCTCAGATGTGCACGACGGGGCAGGTGAGGGTGCGGGTGATCCCCTCGAGGGTCTGCACCTTGGCCACCACGAGCTTGCCGAGCTCGTCGACGTTGCGCGCCTCGGCGCGGACGATGACGTCGTAGGGCCCGGTGACGTCCTCGGCGAGGGTCACACCCTTGACCTGCGCGATGGCCGTGGCCACCTCGGCGGCCTTGCCGACGTCGGTCTGGATGAGGATGTACGCCTGGACGACCATGGTGGTTCTCCCTCTACAGCGACTCTGCTGGTCGGTGGATCTGCTCACGCAGACGATTCGCGGTCAACCTACCGCCCCCACCGCCGCGCCGGGTACCCGACCGTCACCGGTCCGCGCCACGGTCCCCGCGTCTGCTGGGATGGGGCCATGACACCCCCGTCGTCCGTCCCCTCGTCCGGCCCGTCGTCCCAGCCGTCGTTCCCGCCCGGGGCCACGCTGGCCGACGCCGGCGAGTTCGGCCTGATCGAGGAGCTCGTACGCCGCTTCCCGCAGGGCGAGCACGTCCTGGTGGGCCCGGGCGACGACGCCGCCGTGCTGCGGGTGCGCACCGGGCACGTCGTGGTGTCGACCGACCTCATGGTCGAGGGACGTCACTTCCGCCGCGAGTGGGCCTCGGCCGCCGACATCGGCCACCGCGCCGCGGCGCAGAACATCTCCGACGTCAACGCCATGGGCGGGCGCGTCACGTCGCTCACGATCGGCCTGGCGGCCCCGGCCGACCTGGAGGTCGCCTGGGCGCTCGACTTCGCCCAGGGCTTCGCCGACGAGTGCGCGCTGGTCGGGGCCAGCGTCGTGGGCGGCGACCTGACCCGCGCCGACCAGGTCGTCGTGGCGGTCACCGTCATGGGGGTCTGCACGGTCGCGCCGGTGCTGCGCTCCGGCGCCCGTCCCGGCGACGTCCTGGCGCTCGCGGGACGCCAGGGCTGGGCCGCGGGGGGCCTGGCGGTGCTGGGTCGCGGCTTCCGCTCGCCGCGGGTGCTCGTGGAGGCCTACCGCCGCCCCGAGCCGCCCTACGACGCCGGTCCGGCCGCCGCCGACGCCGGGGCGACGGCGATGATCGACGTCTCCGACGGCCTGCTGGCCGAGGCCGGGCACCTGGCCCGGGCCTCCGGGGTGGCCGTCGACGTGCAGCGCGCCGCGCTCGACCTGGCCGAGCCGCTCCAGGCCGTCGGTGCCGCGCTGGGCGCCGACCCGCTCTCCTTCGTGCTCGGCGGCGGTGACGACCACGCGCTGCTGGCGACCTTCCCGGCGGGGGCGGACCTGCCGGAGGGCTTCACGCCCATCGGCACGGTGGGGGAGGGCTCCGGCGTCACCCTCGACGGCGCCGCCTACGACGGGCCGACCGGGTGGACCCACTTCTGAGGCCCCGGTCCTCTGAGGCCCCGGTGAACGACGAAGGGGCCGTCACCGCGAGGTGACGGCCCCTGTCGAGGCGTGGGTGCTGCGCTGGGTCAGCGGGAGACCTTGCCGGCCTTGAGGCACCCGGTGCAGACGTTGAGGCGCTTCGGGGTGCCGTTGACCTTGGCACGGACGCGCTGGATGTTGGGGTCGAAGCGTCGCTTCGTGATCTTGCGCGACCACGGCCGGTTGTTGCCGAAGCCAGGCTTCTTGGCGCAGATGTCGCAGACGGCAGCCACCGTGAACTCCTGTAGATCGATTGCTAGAGATGAGGTTCGAACGACGTTCGAGGGGCCCGGTCGAGCGGGCAGCCGCACCAGAGTATCCGACGTCTCCGGGCACGGGCGAATCGAGCCGACCGAGCCGCGCGAGCGGCGTCGGTGCGTTGATCTAGCCTAAGCCCCGCACCCCCCGGGCGACGATCCGGTCCGGGTGCCCCGTCCGCTGCCCCGGCAGCCCGACCCGAGGTGAGTCGATGGAAGTCCCCGGCAGCGGCCACGTGCAGCTGGCCGTCGTGCTGCGCTTCGTCGACGTCGCGGTCGACGCCCTCGCGGCCGCGCGCGAGGAGGTCGACGCGCTCAACGTCTATCCCGTGCCCGACGGCGACACCGGCACCAACATGCACCTCACCGTCTCCGCGGCGCGCGAGGCGGTGCGGCAGGCGGTGGCCGACCGGTCCGACGCCGACGTGGTGGAGGCCCTCGAGGCGCTGCGGCGCGGCGCGCTGCTGGGGGCCCGCGGCAACTCGGGCGTCATCCTCAGCGAGATGCTGCGCGCGATCGTCGAGCGCCTGCTCGCCGCGACCTCCGAGGAGACCAACGCCCGCGTCGTCGCCGACGCCCTGCGCCGTGCGGCGGCCGCCAGCTACGCCGCCGTGGGGGAGCCCGTGGAGGGCACGATGCTCACCGTCGCCCGTGCCGCCGGTGACGCCGCGGTGCTCCGGGCCGAGGAGCCCCGCGCCCGTGCCCGCGACGTCTTCGCCGCGGCCGCGGCGGCGGCGCGTGCAGCGCTGGCCGCCACGCCCGACCAGCTGCCGCTGCTGCGCGAGGCGGGTGTGGTCGACGCGGGCGGTCGTGGTCTGAGCGTCGTGCTCGACGCCGCCGAGACCGTCCTCACCGGCCGGCGCCCGGTGCCGGTCGCGAGCGGTCTGGGGGCCGCCCGCACCATCCCGGTGCCCCACCTCGGTCCGGGCGGTCACGCGCTGGCCGCCGACGGGCCGTCCTACGAGGTGATGTACCTCCTGGAGACCACGGCCGAGCGTGTGCCGGAGCTGCGGGCGCGCCTCGGCGGGCTGGGCGACTCCCTGGTCGTCGTGGGCGGCGACCCCCTGTGGAACGTCCACGTGCACGTCGACGACGTCGGCGCGGCGATCGAGGCGGGCATCGACGCCGGTCGCCCCCACCGGATCCGGGTCACCCACTTCGCCGAGCAGCGCGCGGGCGCGGCGACCACCCCCGTCGGCGCGGCCTCGCGCAGCGGCAGGCGGGTCGTGACCGTCTCGGCCGGTGCGGGCCTGACGCGGCTCTTCGAGGAGGCCGGGGCCGTCGTCGTGGCCGGGGGGCCCGGTCGTCGGCCCTCCACTGGCGAGGTGCTCGCCGCGATCGAGGCCAGCGGCGCCGCCGAGGTCGTGCTGCTGCCCAACGACGAGGCGTCGGTGCGGGTGGCCGAGGTGGCGGCCTCCACCGCCGCCCAGGACCTCGGTCTGCGGGTCGCCGTGGTGCCCACGATCGCCCAGGTCGAGGGGCTGGCCGCCCTGGCGGTCCACGAGCCCGGGCGCGGCTTCGACCGCGACGTGCGCGAGATGACCGCGACCGCGCGCCACGTGCGCCAGGGTGCGGTCACGGTGGCGGCGCGCCAGGCCATGACCATGGCCGGGCCCTGCGAGCCCGGCGACGTGCTGGGCGTCGTCGCGGGCGACTTCGTGGTCGTCGGCTCCGACGCCTTCGACGTCGCCACGCAGGTGCTCGACCGGCTGCTGGCCAGCGGCGGCGAGCTGGTCACGGTGGTGGCGGGGGTCGACGACCCCGAGGGATCCCTGGCCACGCGGGTGGCCGGGTGGCTCGAGGAGCAGCACCCCACCGTCGAGGTCGTCGTCTACGACGGCGGCCAGGACCGCTACCCCCTCCTGGTGTCGGTCGAGTGAGGGCGAGGAGGCTGTTCTCGTGATCGGTCCTGACTCCCCGGTCGAGACGGTGCTCGGCAACGCCGACAAGGCCAAGCGCGACCTCGTCGTGGACAAGCTGGGCCTGCGCACCGTCGGCGACCTCGTGCACCACCTGCCGCGGCGCTACCTCCGCACGGCCGAACTCACCCTCGTCGAGGACGTCGAGGAGGGCCAGGTGCTCGTCGTCGTGGGCCGGGTCGTCGCCACGAGGGTCATCCCCTACGAGGACCGCCGCACCGGCAAGCCGGCCTTCCGCGTCGAGGTGACGGTCGAGACCGACGGGCCGCCGCTGCGCATGACGTTCTTCTCCAAGCGCAAGGGCGTCGCCCAGTGGCACGCCGATCGCCTCGAGGTGGGACGGCGGGGGATCTTCCAGGGCAAGGCCACGATCTTCAACCGGCAGTGGCAGCTGACCAACCCGCAGATGGTGCTCTTCAGCGAGGAGGAGGGGCGCGACCTCGAGCGGAAGCGCCAGGAGGGTCGCCAGCCCCTCGAGCTCGAGGCGCTGCGTGCCCTCTACCCGCTCTACCCCGCGATCAAGGGCGTGGACTCCTGGGACCTCCAGCGCGCGATCACCTTCGCCCTCTCGGTGCTCGACGACCCGCCCGACGCGCTGCCCGAGCCGTTGCGCGCGGAGCACGGCGTGCTGGACCGCGCCACCGCCCTGCGCTGGATCCACCTGCCCGACGACTGGGGGCAGGTCACGCGCGCCCAGCACCGCCTGCGCTTCGAGGAGGCCCTGGTCACCCAGCTGGTGCTCGGCCGTCGCCGCCGGGCGCTGCAGGCGCAGGGGGCGCAGGTCCGCGCCGGCGGAGGAGGGCTGCTCGCCGCCTTCGACGCCCGCCTCCCCTTCGAGCTGACCGAGGGCCAGCGCGCCGTCGGGGCGGAGGTGGAGGCCGACCTGGCCCGTCCCGTGCCGATGCACCGCCTCCTGCAGGGCGAGGTCGGCTCGGGCAAGACCCTGGTGGCGCTGCGCGCGATGCTGCGGGTCGTCGACTCCGGCGGCCAGGCGGCGTTGCTGGCGCCCACCGAGGTGCTGGCCCAGCAGCACCACCGCTCGATCACCGCACTGCTCGGCGACCTCGCCGGCGGCGGCATGCTCGGCGGTGCCGCCGAGGCCACCGGCGTCGAGCTGCTCACCGGCTCGATGACCAAGCGGCAGCGCACCGCCCCGCTCTCGCGGCTGGCCAGCGGCGAGAGCGGCATCGTCATCGGCACCCACGCGCTGCTCGAGGACACCGTGCAGCTCGACGACCTCGGGCTCGTCGTCGTCGACGAGCAGCACCGCTTCGGCGTCGAGCAGCGTGCGGCGCTCACCGACAAGGCCGGCAGCCCGCCGCACGTGCTCGTGATGACCGCGACCCCCATCCCGCGCACCGTGGCGATGACCGTCTTCGGCGACCTGGAGGTCTCGACGCTCGCCGAGCTGCCGGCCGGGCGCGCGGCCATCCAGACCACGGTCGTGCCGGTGGCCGAGGCGCCGCACTGGGTCGACCGGGTCTGGCAGCGCGTGCGCGAGGAGGTCGCCGCCGGCCACCAGGTCTACGTCGTGTGCCCGCGCATCAGCGGCGACGTCGTCGAGCAGGGCGGGCAGGACGCCGTCGACCTCGACGAGGACGGGCAGCCCCTGGCCCGCCCGCCGTCGCTCAGCGCGGTCGAGGAGGTGCTGGCCGAGCTGCGGGCGGGCCCCCTGGCCGACCTGCGGGTCGAGCCGCTGCACGGCCGGATGACACCGGAGGACAAGGACCGCACGATGACGGCCTTCGCGGCCGGCGAGGTCGACGTGCTCGTGGCCACCACCGTGGTCGAGGTCGGTGTCGACGTCGCCAACGCCACCACCATGGTGCTGCTCGACGCCGACCGGTTCGGGGTCTCCCAGCTCCACCAGCTGCGCGGGCGCGTCGGGCGCGGCGGCCTGCCCGGGCTGTGCCTGCTGGTCACCCACACGTTGCCCGGACCGGCGCGCGAGCGGCTCGACGCGGTCGCCGCCACCACCGACGGCTTCGAGCTGAGCCAGGTCGACCTGGAGACCCGACGCGAGGGCGACGTGCTGGGCCGCTCGCAGTCGGGTGGCCGCTCCAGCCTCGAGACGCTGCGGGTCCTGCGCGACGAGGACACCATCCTCGCCGCGCGCGCGGCGGCCGGGAGCCTGCTCGACGACGACCCCGACCTCGACGGGGTGCCGCAGGTGGCCGCCGCAGTGCGCGCGCTCGAGGACTCGGTGCGCGCCGACTGGATGGAGCGCTCGTGACCCGGATCATCGGGGGCAGCGCGGGTGGTCGTCGCCTGGCCACGCCCCGCGGGGCCGCCACCCGTCCCACCAGCGACCGGGTCCGCGAGGCGCTCTTCTCGGTCATGGAGTCGTGGTGCGGCTCGCTGCACGGCCTGCGCTTCCTCGACCTCTACGCCGGCTCCGGCGCGGTCGGGCTCGAGGCGTGGTCGCGCGGCGCCGGCTTCGTCACGCTGGTCGAGTCCGATCGCCGCACCGCCGCCCTGGTGACGGCCAACGCGCGGACGCTGGGGTTCCCCCGCGCCGACGTGCGGGCCGCCCCCGTGGCCAGCGTGCTGTCGCGGCCCGCGGTGGCGCCCTACGACCTGGTCTTCGCCGACCCGCCCTACCCCCTGCCCGAGGAGGCCGTGGCCGCCGACCTCGCCGCCCTGGTCGAGCACGAGTGGCTGGTGCCCGGCGCGCTCGTGCTCGTGGAGCGCTCCTCGCGCAGCCCCGAGCCGACGTGGCCCGACGGCTTCGACGACGTGCGGCGCCGCACGTACGGTGAGACCACCGTGTGGACGGCCCACGCCCCCGAGCCGGACTGACCCCACGACCCGAGCACGACCCCGATCCCCACCCCTGCCCCCCCACCCGACCCCGAGGAGTGGCGCGTGCGCCGAGCCGTCTGTCCCGGATCCTTCGACCCCGTCACGCTGGGCCACCTCGACATCGTCGGGCGTGCCGCCTCGCTCTTCGACGAGGTCGTCGTGGCCGTCGGCGTCAACGCCTCGAAGAACCGGATGTTCACCGCCGAGGAGCGCATGGACATGCTGCGCGAGGCCTGCGCGCCCTGGTCCAACGTGCGCGTCGACGGCTTCAGCGGGCTGCTGACGACCTTCTGCTCCGAGCACGGGGTCCACGCCATCGTCAAGGGACTGCGCGCGGTGAGCGACTTCGACTACGAGCTGCAGATGGCCCAGATGAACGCCTCCCTCAGCCACGTCGAGACCGTCTTCGTGCCGACCAGCCCCGAGTTCTCCTTCCTGGCCTCGAGCCTGGTGAAGGAGGTCGCGACCTTCGGCGGCGACGTCTCCACGCTGGTGCCGGCCTTCGTCGACGAGCGGCTGCGGGCCCGGATCGCGGAGAACGCCGCGGCCCGGTGACCTGCCTGGTGACCTGCGGGGGAGGGCCGGAGCTGCGTTTTGGTCCGCCACCCCCGCGGCGGTTACGATTCCCGACGATCTGTTGTGCCTGGAACCGGAAGTGACACCCTGAAGAGCCTGGACCCGAGAGCGCCGCTCGTGCTCGACACCCGCGAGCTCGGCCGCCGCCCGGGGTCCCAGCGTCAGGTGTCCCGTCAGGTCCCAGCCCCAGCAGATCTCGGCATCGAAGTCCTCCATGTCCCCGAGGGTGCGCCGGTCGACCTCGACCTGCGCCTCGAGTCGGTCATGGAGGGGGTCCTGGTGACGGGCGAGGCGCGAGCCACGCTCGAGGGCGAGTGCGCGCGGTGCCTGGAGCCGATCTCCGACGAGATCGAGGTGACGTTCCAGGAGCTGTACGTCTACGAGCAGCACCAGACCCCGCACGACGAGGACGACGAGGTCAGTCGGCTCGAGGACGACCTGGTCGACCTGGAGCCCCAGCTGAGGGACGCGGTGGTGCTCGCACTGCCGTTCCAGCCGCTGTGCCGCGACGACTGTCCGGGGCTGTGCACCGAGTGCGGTGCCCGCCTCGCCGACGATCCGGACCACTCGCACGAGGAACCGATCGACCCCCGCTGGGCCGGCCTGGCCGCGCTCCAGCAAGACGAGGCTCCCCGGGGCGACTGACCCGGCGCCGAGGCAGTACGGTGCACCGATCGTGCACCAACCCCGCACCACCCACCGAACGACCGGAGTGCCCATCCCGGGTGCTCCACAGCGAGCCGGACCTGCCGGCCCTGGTAGAGGAGAGAACTGTGGCTGTCCCGAAGCGGAAGATGTCGCGCAGCAACACGCGTCACCGTCGCTCGGCCTGGAAGGCCGTCGCCCCCACCCTGGTGACCTGCGCCAACCCGGCCTGCGGTGCCAAGCACCTGCCCCACCGCGCCTGCGCCACCTGCGGTCAGTACGGCGCGCGCGCCGAGCGTCGTCAGGTCCTCTGATCTGAACGACTACGCCGAGCTCCGAGCAGCGCTCGGGGACCCTGAGCTGGCCCCCGAGCTGCTCGAGCGTGCCCTGACCCACCGGTCCTACGCGTACGAGAACGGCGGCCTGCCGACCAACGAGCGCCTGGAGTTCCTGGGCGACTCGGTGCTCGGCGTGGTCGTGACCGAGCAGCTCTACGTCACCCACCCCGACCTCTCGGAGGGCCGTCTGGCCAAGCTCCGGGCCGCGGTGGTCAACGCACGCGCCTTGGCCGAGGTCGGGCGCGCGATCGGGCTGGGCGAGCACGTCAAGCTCGGTCGGGGCGAGGAGTCGACCGGCGGTCGCGACAAGGCCTCGATCCTCTCCGACACCGTCGAGGCGGTCATCGGCGCGGTGCACATGTCACCCGGGGGCTTCGAGACCTCGGCGCGCGTCGTGCACCGTCTCTTCGACCCGCTCATCGAGGCGGCGTCGGCGATGGGTGCCGGGCTGGACTGGAAGACCTCGCTGCAGGAGCTCGCCGCCGAGCACACCCTCGGCGTGCCGGAGTACGTCATCGAGGACGACGGCCCCGACCACATGAAGACCTTCACCGCCCAGGTGCGCGTCGCCGACCGGCTCTACGGCAACGGCAACGGCCGGTCGAAGAAGGAGGCCGAGCAGGCGGCCGCCGAGACGGCGTACGGCGAGATCGCCAGTGCCCTCGGCGTCGTCGACCCCACGACCGTCGCCGTCACCGAGGCCGTCGGCGAGGTCGTCGCGCCCACCGACGCCGACGCCGACGCCTGACCCGTGCCGGAGCTGCCCGAGGTCGAGGTCGTCCGCGCGGGCCTCGAGCGCCACGTCGTGGGCGCCACCGTCACCGACGTCGAGGTGCTCCACCCGCGCCCGGTGCGCCGGCACGCGGCCGGCCCCGCGGGCTTCGCCGCCGACCTGACCGGCCGCCGCATCGTCGGCGCCCGCCGACGCGGCAAGTACCTGTGGCTCCCCCTCGACGACGCCGACACCGGTGACGCCCTGGTGGCGCACCTCGGCATGAGCGGCCAGATGCTGGTGCAGCCGCCGCAGGCCCCGGCCGAGCGGCACCTGCGCGTGCGGCTGCGGCTCGCGGGGGCCGACGAGGGCCGTGAGCTGCGCTTCGTCGACCAGCGCATGTTCGGCGGGCTGTCGATCTCGGTCGGCGGCGCCGTCCTCCCGCCCGAGATCTCCCACATCGCGCGCGACCCGCTCGACCCGGCCTTCGACGACGACGCCTTCGTCGCCGCGGTGCGCCGCCGCCGCTCGGCGGTCAAGCGGCTGCTGCTCGACCAGGGGCTGGTCTCCGGGGTGGGCAACATCTACGCCGACGAGTCGCTGTGGCGGGCGCGCATCCACGGCGAGCGGCCGGGGGAGCGGCTCACGCGCGGCCAGGTCGTCGAGCTGCTCGCGCACGCCCGCGAGGTCATGGGCGACGCCCTCGCGCAGGGAGGCACGTCGTTCGACGCCCTCTACGTCAACGTCAACGGCGAGTCGGGCTACTTCGACCGCTCGCTGCACGCCTACGGACGCGAGGGCGAGCCGTGCGAGCGGTGCGGCACGCCGATCCGACGCGTGGCGTTCACCAACCGCTCCTCGTTCTTCTGCCCCGTCTGCCAGCCGGCGCCGCGGCGTCGGCGGGCGCCGGGGCCGCTCGCCGGGCCGGCGCTGCCCGCCCCCGACTGAGCTCGACCCCGACCAGGCCCGACCGGGCCCGACCAGGCCCCGCCTGTGCGCTCGGATTGACCCTGCGGGGCACCGGTGGGACTCTTGTAGACGGCCCTCTCAGGGTCGTACCGCACGCACCCAGACCCACCTCCGGAAGGTAAGCCATGGCCAAGGCGCTGATCGGCTACATGAGCAGCGACCTGCGCGACCCGCGTCTCGCCTCCGACAACGCGCGACTGCGCGCGCGGGTGGCCGAGCTGGAGTCGCTCGTCGTCCGCCTCAGCGAGGAGAACGACCGCCTGGTCGCCTCGCGCGCCGCCGAGATCCTCGACGCCGCGCACACCCAGGAGATGCAGCCGGCCTGACCCGCCGCACCGGTCGGCGCACGCCGGCCGGAAACCCGCGTGCCGACCGCGGGGCGGAGCGCTAGCGTCCTGACCCCGTGAGCAGCCTGGTCGAGATCGTCGTGCCCCGTCGGCTGGGCCCGGGCTACCGGTGGCTCCTGGCCTCCTCGTGGACCAGCAACCTGGGCGACGGGATCGTGCTGGCCGCCGGGCCGCTCTTGGTCGCCTCGCAGACCGACCAGGAGTTCCTGGTCGCGCTGGCGGCGCTGGTGCAGTGGCTGCCGCCGCTGCTGCTCGGTCTCTACGCCGGGGCGCTGACCGACCGCGTCGACCGCCGGCGGCTGGTGATCGCCGTCGACCTCGTGCGCTGCGGCGTCCTGGCCCTGCTGACCACGGCGGTCCTCACCGGCGCCGTCTCGATCGGTCTGGTCCTCGTCGCGCTCTTCCTGCTCGGCACGGCGGAGATGTTCGCCGACAACGCCTCGAGCACGATCCTGCCGATGCTGGTCGACCGCGACGACCTCGCGGTCGGCAACGCCCGGCTGCAGACCGGCTTCATCACCGTCAACCAGCTCGCGGGCCCGCCGCTGGGCGCCGCGCTCTTCGCGGCGGGCGCGGCGTGGCCGTTCGCCGCGCAGGCGGTGCTCGTGGCCCTCGGGGCCCTGCTGCTCTCGCGTCTCGTGCTGCCGCACCGGCCGGCGCCGACCGACGTGCCGCGCGCCGACCGGCGGCTGCGGGCGGAGGTGGGCGAGGGCTTCCGGTGGGTGCGCCACCACGCGGCCGTGCGCACCCTCGTGCTGACCATCTTCGCCTTCAACGTCACCTTCGGCGCCGCCTGGTCGGTGCTGGTGCTCTACGCCACCGAGCGGCTGGGGCTGGGCGCGGTCGGCTTCGGCCTGGTCGCGACGGTGGGTGCCGTCGGCGGGCTGCTCGGCACACTGTCCTACGGCTGGATCACGCGCCGGGTCAGCCTGGGCGACCTCATGCGCGTGGGGCTGGTGGTCGAGACCCTCACCCACCTGGGGCTCGCCCTGACCACCGACCCTCGGGTGGCCCTGCCGATCTTCTTCGTCTTCGGCGCCCACGCCTTCATCTGGGGCACCACCTCCATCACCGTGCGCCAGCGGGCCGTGCCCGCCCGCCTCCAGGGCCGCGTGGGCAGCGTCAACCTGGTCGGGGTCTACGGCGGCCTGGTGATCGGGTCGGCCCTCGGTGGGGCGCTGGCCCAGGGGTTCGGGGTCACCGCCCCCTTCTGGTTCGCCTTCGTCGGCTCGGCGGTGCTCGTGGTCGCGCTGTGGCGCCAGCTCAGCCACATCGCCCACGCCGACGCGCGCACCGCGCCGCTCGACGACGTCTGACCCGCCGGCTGGAGTCGGCCGCCGGTAGGGTGACGGGCGCCGGGCTTCCCCCACGTGGCCGTCGAGACGGCCCCGTGCCCGTCCGGACGCGACGACCGAGGAGCCCGTGGTGTACCTCAAGAGCCTGACCCTGAAGGGCTTCAAGTCCTTCGCGTCCGCCACCACGCTCCAGCTCGAGCCGGGCATCACCTGCATCGTCGGGCCCAACGGCTCGGGCAAGTCCAACGTCGTGGACGCCCTCGCCTGGGTGATGGGCGAGGCCAGCGCGAAGTCGCTGCGCGGCGGCAAGATGGACGACGTCATCTTCGCCGGCACCTCGGGCCGCCCACCGCTGGGGCGCGCCGAGGTGCTCCTCACCATCGACAACTCCGACGGCGCGCTGCCGATCGAGTACGCCGAGGTGACGATCAGCCGCACCATGTTCCGCAGCGGCGGCTCGGAGTACGCCATCAACGGCAGCACCTGCCGCCTGCTCGACGTGCAGGAGCTCCTCAGCGACTCCGGCATCGGCCGCGAGATGCACGTCATCGTCGGGCAGGGCCAGCTCGACACCATCCTGCACGCGACGCCGGAGGACCGGCGCGGCTTCATCGAGGAGGCCGCCGGGGTGCTCAAGCACCGTAAGCGCAAGGAGAAGGCGCTGCGCAAGCTCGACTCCACCGACGGCAACCTCACGCGGCTGACCGACCTGCTCAGCGAGATCCGTCGCCAGCTCAAGCCGCTGGGCCGCCAGGCCGAGGTGGCCCGCCGTGCGGCGACCGTGCAGGCCGACGTGCGCGACGCCCGGGCGCGGCTGCTGGCCGACGACCTGGTGGGCGCCCGCACGTCGCTGGAGCAGGAGCTGGCCGACGAGTCGGTGCTCCTGGAGCGCCGGACCCGGCTCGAGGCGGCCCTCGCCGAGACCCGCGAGGCCGAGGCGGCTCTCGAGGCGGCGCTGCGCGAGGACCTCCCGGCGCTGTCGGCGGCCCAGGAGACGTGGTTCGCCCTCTCGGGCCTGCGCGAGCGGCTGCGGGGCACCCAGTCGCTGGCCGCCGAGCGCGTGCGCAATGCCGCCGGCGCGGCGCCCGAGCAGCCCTCGGGCCGCGACCCCGAGGAGCTCGAGGAGCAGGCCGGGCGGGCCCGTGCGCGCGAGCAGGAGAGCGCGGCCGAGGTCGAGGAGCGACGCGCCGCGATGGACCGGGCCGTCGCCGACCGCACGGCGGCCGAGGAGGCCGCCGCCGCGGAGGACCGGCGCGTGGCGGGTCTGCAACGGGCTGCGGCCGACCGCCGCGAAGGCCTCG
>NZ_CAKASO010000048.1:0-28162 GCF_916862475.1 Nocardioides sp. Leaf374 | reverse complement strand
TGGTCAGCTGCGCGACGTGCGGAGCGAGCAGACCGACGAGCGAGTCGTCGACGATGACCACCTGGTCCTCGGCGTGGATGGGCTACCTGCCCGGACGGGCGGGGACCCGACGGCACGCTCGTCGAGCGCGACCACCCGCCGACCCGCGTCTACGAGGAGGACCCCACCCGCCGCCTCGGCGACCCCGACCCCTGGTCGGCCCCCCGGCCCGAGGCCGGTCCCGGTGAGCCTCCGGGCGGACATCCCGGCGTGCGACCGGAGGGGCACGACCCCGACGGTCCTGAGGGCTCCGGGGACCCCTGGGCCCACGAGCCCTGGGGCGCACCGGTCGAGGTGGCCCGGGCCCCGCTGGCCGAGCGGGCGCGACGGGCGACGCTGCTGGTCGCCGCGGCGGGCGCGGTCGGCACCGCGACGGCCGCCGCGCCGTGGGTGACCCTCGCCGTGCTGCTGGTCCTCGTCACCGTCCTGCGGGGCGGGTCGCTGGCCGGCAGCGTCGCCGCCGACCGGCGACGGGCCCGCGGGCCGAAGTGGTACGACGGCCCCCGCCTGCTGCTGGCCGCCCCCTGGACGCTGACCCGCTCGTTGCCGGCCACGGCGGTGCTCACCCTGTGGAGCGTCGGCCTCGGCCTGGCCGTGGCGCTGCTGTGCTACGCCGTCGCCGCCACCACCCCGACCATCCTCCTCGTCTCGGGCGCCACCGTCGCGGTGTCGCTGTGGGCCGGGCCGGGCGGCTCGCGGGTCCGCAGCCCCCTGGCCCGCGTGGTCGAGCCGGCCGCACGCTCGGGCGCGCGCTGGGTGGTGTCGCTCGTCGTGCTGGTCCTCCTCGCGGCCGCCGGCGCCTTCGCCCAGGCCCAGGGCGGCACCCGCTGGACCCCCGACGACAGCCCGCCCCTGGCCGACGTCAGCCTGCCCTCCTGGTGGGCGGCCGGCTGAGCGACGGGCGCCCGGAGCGGCCTGTCCGCACCGCGCGGCCGCCCGACCCCACGGTTCTGAGGACCCGAGACGTGCCGTCCCCGGTGGGCGGCCGCGATCCGCGACGGTGCCGTCGGGCCGCTGCCGGGCCGCTGCCGGGCCATCGCCGGACCACCGCCCGCCGCTGCTAGGGGGAGGGGCACGACCGTGCCCCTCCCCCTAGCAGCCGCGAGGTGCATCCTCCTGGGCCGCCGCCCGGCACCGTACGGTCGCCGGGGCCTCTCGCCGGGCCGCATCGTGGGACTCCCTGTCGGGGGCCGGCCCCGCGTGGCAGCATGAGCGGCATGCAGCACCACGTCATCATTCGCTAGCGCGTCGAGCGCCCACCCGGGCCCCCGACGCGCCACCTCTCGCACGCGAGAGGTTTTTTTGTGCCCGGACCACGACGGAGACCACCGAGACCATGGACCTGCACGGCGACTTCCACGTCTACGACACCACCATGCGCGACGGCGCCCAGCAGGAGGGGCTCAACCTCTCCGTCGCCGACAAGCTGACCATCGCCACGCTCCTCGACGGCCTCGGCGTCGGCTACATCGAGGGCGGCTGGCCGGGAGCCAACCCCAAGGACACCGAGTTCTTCCGTCGTGCCGCCACCGAGCTCGACCTGCGCCACGCCCGGCTCGCGGCGTTCGGGGCGACCCGCCGGGCCGGCGTGCGTGCCGCCGACGACCCGGGCACGGCCGCCCTGCGCGACAGCGGCGCCGGCACCGTGACCCTGGTGGCCAAGGCGCACACCCGCCACGTGGAGCTGGCGCTGCGCACCACGCTGGAGGAGAACCTCGCGATGGTGCGCGACACCGTCACCCACCTGCGCGAGGAGGGCCAGCAGGTCTTCGTCGACGCCGAGCACTTCTTCGACGGCTACCGCCTCGACCGCGCCTACGCCCTCGAGGTCCTGCGCACCGCGGCCGAGGCCGGGGCGGAGGTCGTCGCGCTGTGCGACACCAACGGCGGGATGCTGCCGCCCTGGGTGGCCGACACCGTGCACGACGTCGTGGAGTCCCTCGGCTCCCGCGGGTCCGGCGCCGGGTCGGGCGGTCTCCACGTGGGCATCCACGCCCACAACGACACCGGCTGCGCGGTGGCCAGCTCGCTGGCGGCCGTCGAGGCCGGGGCGACCCACGTGCAGGGCTGCATCAACGGCTACGGCGAGCGCACCGGCAACGCGGACCTGGTCACCGTCGTGGCCAACCTCGAGCTCAAGACCGGTCGCGCCCTGCTGCCCGAGGGACGCCTGCGCGAGGCCACCCGCATCGCCCACGCGGTCGCCGAGGTGACCAACGTCCCGCCCGCCTCCCGCCAGCCCTACGTGGGCACCTCCGCCTTCGCCCACAAGGCGGGGCTGCACGCCAGTGCGATCAAGGTCGACCCGAACCTCTACCAGCACATGGACCCCGTCGGCGTCGGCAACGACATGCGGCTGCTGGTCTCCGACATGGCCGGTCGCGCCTCGATCGAGCTCAAGGGCCGCGAGCTGGGCTTCGACCTCTCCGGGGAGTCGCGCAAGGAGCTCGTGGGCCGCATCACCGACCGGGTCAAGGTGCTGGAGTCGCGCGGCTACACCTTCGAGGCCGCCGACGCCTCCTTCGAGCTGCTGCTCGTCGAGGAGGTCGAGGGCCGCCGCCCGTCGTACTTCGACGTCGAGTCCTGGCGCGTCATCACCGAGACCCGCGCGGGGGCGCCCGTGGGGGTGGAGGCGCTGTCGGAGGCCACGGTGAAGCTGCGTGCCGCCGACGTGCGCTACGTCGTGACCGGCGAGGGCAACGGTCCCGTCAACGCCCTCGACCAGGCCCTGCGCGCCGCCATCGGGCAGGCCTATCCCGAGGTCGCCCGCTTCGAGCTGATCGACTACAAGGTGCGCATCCTCGACCAGGGGCACGGCACCGACGCCATCACCCGGGTGCTCATCGAGACCACCGACGGGGAGTCGTCGTGGGTCACCGTCGGGGTCGGCGCCAACGTCATCGAGGCCTCCTGGGGCGCCCTCGTCGACGGCGTCACCTTCGGCCTGCGCCGCCACGCGGGCTGAGCCCCGGGCCGGCCGCTCAGGCCACGACGCGGTGGACCAGGTCGGCCCAGGCGGCGTAGACCCGCTCGACGGCGAAGCCCTCCACGCGCACCTGCTGCTCCAGCACCGGCACCTCGAGAGGGGCGAGCAGGGCGGTGGCCAGCAGGGGCAGGTCGCCGCTCACCCCGAGCTCGGTGAGCAGGTGGCGCACGTGCATGGCGACGAAGGAGTACGCCGCGTAGGACCGCGTGCCCGCCCGCCCGGCGGCGCGGATGAGGTCGGCGCTGAGCAGGGTGGCCTCGATCCGCGAGCGGCCGAAGGCCAGCAGCCGGTCGAGCGGGGGAGCGCCGGGCCCGAGGGGCGGCGGGCCGGAGATGACCGAGGCCTGCCAGGCGGTCTCGGAGTGGTCGAGCAGGGCCGCCATCAGACCCTCGCGCGAGTCGAAGCGGCGGAAGACGGTGCCCTTGCCGACGCCCGCCTCGGCGGCGACCGCCTCCATCGTGACCCGCTCCAGTCCGCCGCACCGCCCGATCAGCCGGCCCGCGGCCTCCAGCAGGGCCGCGCGGTTGCGGGCCGCATCGGCGCGCTCGACCGGGGCGTCGTGGAGGAGGGGGAGGAGGGGCCGCTCGGTCATGGTGCGCCCAGTGTAGGGAGCCGGACCAGCCGGGTGACCGGTTCCACAGCAGTGCGGGAATGGAAACGGACTGTGGTCCGTTTAAGATCGCGACCGTCCGGCACCACCGGACCGCAGACCCGCCGGCCCGCCGCCGGCACCCCATCACCCGCCCGACGGCGGGACCGACCGTCCTCCGAGGAGCACCCCCATGTCTGAGACCACCACCGTCGAGACCACCACCACCACCGTCGCCGTCCTGGTCGGCAGCCTGCGCGCCGACTCCCTCAACCGTCGCCTCGCCGAGGTCCTGCGCGACCAGGCCCCCGAGGGCGTCGTGCTCGACATCGTCGACGGCCTCGCCGACCTGCCGTTCTACAACGAGGACCTCGACGCCGGCGACGCCCCCGCCGCCGCGGTCGCCCTGCGCGAGCGCGTCGCCGCGGCCGACCGGGTCCTCGCCGTGACCCCCGAGTACAACGGCACGATGCCGGCCGTGCTCAACAACGCCATCGACTGGCTCTCGCGCCCCTACGGCGCCGGCGCCATCGTGGGCAAGCCCTTCGGCGTCGTCGGTGCCACCCCCACCCCCTACGGCGGCAAGTGGGCCCACGCCGACACCGTGCGCTCCGCGGGCATCGCCGGCGCCACCGTCGTCGAGGACGTCCTCGTCTCGCAGTCGGCCCTCGAGGTCGACGTGCTCACCGACGCCGAGGTGCTCGGCCGCCTCACCGGCGCCGTGCAGACCCTCGCCGCCTACCAGCCCGCCACCTCCGCGGCCTGATACACGCGGGGGGACACGTCTTACTGACCGTTGGGACCACTGGCTGACCGTCGTGACGGTCAGGTAGTGGTCGCAACGGTCAGTAACATGCGGTGCGTGAGCGACCCCCGGCCCGACCCCGCCCCGCCGGTGCCCTACGCGCCGTACGGGCCGGCGGTGCCGCCGCCGGTGCGCCCTCCGGCGCCGCGCTCGCGCCCGCTCGACGTCACCGTGACGATCCTCGAGCTGCTGGTGCTGGCCATGGGCGCGCTCGTCGCGTCGTTCTTCGGCCTCTTCCTCGGGATGGTCTCCGACGGGTGCGGCGGCTCGGTGCAGTGCGACACCGGCCGCATCGGCGCCGGGGTCCTCGTCGCCGCCGGCTCGCCGTGGGTCGTGCTGCTCATCGCGACCTGCTGGTCCACCGTGCGGATGGTCCGGCGGCGCGTGGCCTTCTGGGTGCCGCTGCTGGCGGTGCCGGTCTGGGCCGGTCTCCTCGCGCTGGGTGTCGCCCTGGCCGTCAGCGGCGTGCCGTCCTGAGGACGACCCCGAGGCGCTAGCGTCGGCGCATGGTCGACCTGCACGACATCCACGAGCTCACCGCCCTCGAGCAGGGCGACCTGGTCCGGCGCGGGGAGGTCTCCCCGCTGGAGCTCACCGAGCACTACCTCGACCGCGTGGCGCGCCTCGACGACGTCGGGGCCTTCGTCACCGTGACCGCCGAGCGCGCCCTCGAGCGCGCCGCCTCCCTGGGCCGGTGCGCCCCGGGCGAGGCGGGGCCGTCGGGGTCGGTCTCGCGGCTGTGGGGGGTGCCGACGGCTATCAAGGACCTCAACCTCACCGCCGGCGTGCCCACGACCTTCGGCTCGGCCGCCTTCGACGACTTCGTGCCCGAGGTCTCCGACGCGGTCGCCCTGGCCGTGGACGACGGTGGCCTGGTCAGCCTGGGCAAGACCAGCACCCCGGAGTTCGGGTCGCCCTGCTACACCGAGCCCGAGGGTCGACCGGCGGCCGTCACCCCGTGGGACCGCACCCGCATGGCCGGCGGCTCCTCCGGCGGCGCGGGCGCGGCCGTCGCGGCCGGTCTGGTGCCGGTGGCGCAGGGCTCCGACGGCGGCGGCTCGATCCGCATCCCGGCCTCCTGCTGTGGCCTGGTGGGCCTCAAGCCCTCGCGGGGTCGCGTGAGCGGCTTCCCGATGTACGGCGACCCCGTGGGCCTCGCGGTGGCCGGCCCGCTGGCGCGCACGGTGCGCGACGCCGCCGCGCTGCTCGACGTGCTCGAGGGGCACCGGGTGGGCGACCCCTTCTGGGCGGCGCCCCCGCAGACGACCTTCCTGGAGGCCTGCGACCGTCAGCCGGGGCGGCTGCGCATCGCCCGCTTCGTGGCGCCGGTGATCGCCGACGTGCCGGTCGACGCCTCCAGCGTGAGCGCCTGGGAGGACGCCTCGCGGCTGCTGGAGTCACTGGGCCACGACGTCGTCGACGTGCCCGTGCCGCTGCCTCCCGAGGCGGTGCCGGTCTTCGAGACCTGCTGGGCCGTGCTCACCGCGCTGTCGGCCGCACCGGCCGGCCGCGAGGCGCTGCTGCGTCCGCTGACCCGGTGGCTCACCGAGCGCGGCCACGCGGTCAGCGGCCCCCAGCTCGGCCTGGCGATCGGCGCGATGCGCCGCTACGCCGCCAACGCCCTCGCCGCCCTGGCCCCCTACGACGCCGTGCTCACCCCGACGCTGGCGAGCCCGCCGCTGGCGGTCGGCGCGATCCGCGACGACGCCGACCCCGCCGCCGACTTCGCCGCGCAGAAGGCGTTCACGCCCTGGACCTCGGCGTGGAACGTCACCGGCATGCCGGCGGTCTCGCTGCCGCTGTACTGGACCGCCGAGGGTCTCCCGGTCGGCGTCATGCTGGCCGGGCGCCCGGCCGAGGACGAGCTGCTGCTGTCGCTGGCCGCGCAGGTCGAGGCGGCCGCGCCGTGGCACCACCGGCGCCCGCCGGGCTGGTGAGGCCGGGCTGGTGGGGCCGGGCTGGTGAGGCCGGACCGGGCTGGTGGTGCGAGGGTCAGACCGCCCGCTCGTCGACGCCCCACTGCTCGCGGAACTCCTCGGGGCTGAGCTCGGCGAGCTCCGTGCGCAGGTGGTGCAGGGTGTGGCTGGCGACCTCGGGGTTCTCCACGTCGATGGCCAGCACCCGGCGCCCGGTGTGTCGCTCGTGCACCTCCACCGTGCCGGCCGAGGAGCACTCCAGGGTGCCGCCGCTCAGGGCGAACCAGACGTCGAGCGCCACCACGAGGGCCCGCCGCAGCGGCGGGCGCCGGTCGCCGGCCAGCGCGACGCGGTAGACCTCGTCGGCGGTCTGCGGGTCGAGGGTCAGCACCCCCCGATCCTACGGCGCCGCCGCGCACCGCCCGGCTCAGTCGTCGCCGAGCCCGCGGGCCGCGAGCGCGTCACCGGTCTCGTGGGCGCGGGCCACCACCCGCACCACGAAGGGCGTGAGGTAGGCGCGGGGGTGCCGGCCCAGGCCGCGGGCGCGGGCGGCGTCACGGGTCTCCAGCGCCAGGGCGACGGTGCCGGGCAGGGCCTGCACGGCCAGGCCGACGGTGAGGGCGACCCGCTCGGGCGGCACCCCGACGTGGCGCAGCGGGCCCGACCAGCGCACGAGCGCGTCGAGCATGGCGTTGACCGGCGTCGTGGCGGTGACCACGACCGCGGCGAGGGTGAGGGCGAGGAGGTCGACGAAGGTCTCGACGGCCTTGCCGGCGCCGTAGAAGAGGCCCTGCACGAGGGAGGCGACCAGCGCGATGAGCAGCACGCCGCGCGCGGCGGTGAGCAGCAGTGGCAGCCGCACCCGCGCGAGCAGGGCCAGGCCGAGCGCCACGGCGAGGAACAGCAGCGAGGCGGGGGCGCTGCGCACCAGCACGATGGTGAGGCTGAGCGCGCCGAGGCCGGCCAGCTTGGGGCCCACGGGCAGACGGTGCAGCAGCGTGTCGCCGGGCTGGTGGATCGCCACCATCGACGGCTGGCTCACGAGCGCTCCGCCACCGAGGCGACGTAGTCGGCGACCCCGGCCGCGGCCGGCCCGTCGTAGCGCACGCGGGCGTCCTCCACGACGAGCACGCGGTCGCAGCGGGCGGCCAGGTCGAGGTCGTGGGTCACGAGCACCAGCTGCTGGTCGAGGCCGAGGAGCAGGTCGCCGACGCGGCGGGTGTTGGCCAGGTCGAGCAGGGTCGTCGGCTCGTCGGCCACCAGCACGGCCGGCTCCGCGGCCAGCACCCCGGCCAGGGCCAGCAGCTGCTTCTGGCCCCCCGACAGGGCGTGGACCGACACATCGGCGTGCTGGCCGAGGCCGTAGCGCTCGAGCACCTCCAGGGCCCGGGCGCGGCGCCGTGCGCCGTTGCGCTCGTGGCGGCGCAGCGACAGCTCGACGTCCTCGACGCAGGTCGGCATCACCAGCTGGGCGGCGGGGTCGGTGAAGCAGAAGCCGACCCTGCGGCGCACGGCCCCGGCCTCGCGGGCCACGTCGAGACCGTCGACGACCACGCGGCCGGAGGTGGGCTCGACGAGGCCGTTGAAGAGCCGGGCCAGGGTCGACTTGCCGGAGCCGTTGGCGCCGATCACGGCCACGCGGCGCTCGGTCAGCCGCAGGGTGGTGGGGTGCAGCACCACGCGCTCGCCGTCGGTGGTGTCGACGGTGACCGCGGCGGCGTGGAGCTCGAGGACGGGCACGGGGCGGCGCGGCGCGAGGTCAGCGACGGCCGTGCAGCAGCTGGGGGAAGGCGCGGTGCACCTCGGCGGCCACCAGGGCGACCAGTGAGGTCTTGACGACGTCGCCGATCCAGAAGGGGGCGTCGTAGCTGATCGCCTCGCGCCACGACACGTCGAAGTAGAGCTTCATGCCGACGATGCCGGCGGTGTGCAGCACGAGCGCGCTCGCGACGAAGGAGCAGGCGAAGACGACGAGGGCGCGGGTCTTGCCGCGGCGCCCGGCGACGTACTTGACCAGCACGCCGGCGGCGAGGGCGGCGAGCGGGAAGCCGACGAGGTAGCCGGCGCTGGGGCCGGTGAAGACGCCGAGGCCCGAGGAGTGCTCGGCGAAGACGGGCAGGCCCACGGCGCCGAGCACGAGGTAGAGGGTGACGGCCAGGAAGCCGCGCACCGGTCCGAGCAGGCAGCCGGCCAGCATCACGCCGAAGGTCTGCAGCGTGATCGGCACACCCGCGCCGCCCACGGGGATCGCCCCGACGTAGGCGCAGGCCGAGATGAGCGCCGCGAAGGCGGCGACCAGCGCGATGCCGGTGGTCGTCGAGCGCAGCCGCGAGGAGGTCGAGCCGCCGCGTCCGTCGTACGCCGGGTCGGCGCCGGGGTGGTCGGCCGGGTGGCCGGTGGTGGTGTGGTCGGAGGCGGGAGCCGGCTGCTGCGTCGTCATGGGGTCCTCGTCGTGCGGGTGGGCCACGCCGGACGGTCGCCGGCTGAACGGCGTTCAGGTTAGGGTGGCGCGGCGTCCGTGGTCAACGCGTGCGCCGGCCGACCGAGGAGTGAGATGTCCTACCGCCGCCCCGACATCGTGGCCCGCGCCGTCGAGGTGCTCGACACCTACGGCCTAGCAGACCTCACGATGCGCCGGCTCGGCGGTGAGCTCGGGGTCCGCCCCAGCGCGCTCTACCACCACTTCGCCAGCAAGCAGACCCTGCTCGCCGCCGTGGCCGACGAGGTGCTCGCCCGCGGACGGGCCCCGCGCGACACCCCGCCTGACACCGTGCGCGACGGCTCCTGGGACGACCGTGTCGTCGCGGTCTGCACCGAGCTGCGCGAGGCGATGCTGGCCTACCGCGACGGGGCCGAGCTCGTGGCCACCGTGCACGCCTTCGGCCTCGGCGCCGCCGCCCCCGGGCGCGACCTGGCCGCCGCGCTGGCCGACAGCGGCCTCGACCCGGCCCTGGCCGGCACGGCGACGCGGACCCTGCTGCACTTCGTCTTCGGCCACACCCTCGACGAGCAGACCCACCTGCAGGCCGGCAGCGCCGGCGCCATCGAGGACCAGCCGCGGGAGCGCTCCGACTTCGCGGCGGGCCTGGGCATCGTCCTCGACGGCATCCGGCTGCGCTGTCGCGTCGCACCGCCCCCGCGGGGCCGAGGCGCCGGCTCGGGCGCCGGGCTCGGTCCGCCCTAGGGTGATCGCATGGCGGCGACGGCGGAGCACTACGCGGAGGTCCTCGAGGAGGTCGGGCTCGACACGGAGGCCACGTTCGTCGTGGTGACCGGCGCGACGCGCGAGGAGGTGGCCGAGGTGCTGGGGGTCGACCTGGGGCGCCAGGTCGCGCTGGGTGAGGCCTTCGAGGAGGACCACTCCGCCTACGCCCTCCTCGAGGTCGCCGGCGGCGTGCTGGCCGCCGAGCCCACCGGCTACGCCGACCCGAGCCTCGAGGCCCTGCGACGGCTCTCGGCCGGCGGGCGCACCGCCGCGGTCGCGCGCTCCAACGTGCAGGCCCACGACCGCTTCGGCTTCGCCCGCGACGGGCGGGTGGTCTTCGACGCCGACGAGTACGTCTTCATCGAGGACCCCACCACGGTGCCCGCCGAGCTGCGCCCTCTCTTCGACCAGGCCTGGGTCGACCTCGACGCCGAGGACCCCGTCCCGGCGCCCGCGCCGGTCGCCCCCGCCGATGTCGCCGACGGGGAGGAGCCGACCGGTCCGCCCGACGCGCTGGCGGTCGCCCTGGCCATGGTCGAGCAGGTCACCGGGGTCGCGCTGACCGTGGCGGACCTCGACCGGCTCCAGGACGTCGAGCGCTACTGGGTGGCCTCGCTCACCTACGAGCCGGCGCAGCGCCCGGGGGACTGACCCGGTCCGCGGTGGGCCGAGGGGCCCGTCGCGGTGTGGGCTGCGCGGTCGGGGTCGCCTGGGTGCGGGTCCGGTGCACGGTTCCGCAGTGCGCCGGGTCGGCAGAACCACGCACGTCCGTGGTGGGACGGGGGACCGTCTCGGATCAAACAGCAGTAACTTGGTCTAGTTACGTCTGTTTGCGGGTCGGTCCTCGGGCGACCACCGCACCGACCAGGAAGGCCCGTCATGAGCGCTCCCACCCACCCCACCGCCGCCCGCTCGTCGAGCGACACCGCCGCCCCGGCCGCCGCCGGCCCGAGGAGCGCGCGGCGCGGCCCCGCCGTACGCCCGGGGTCGCCCGAGCTGCGCGAGCTCCTCCATCGCATCCGGGCCGGCGCGGCCGAGCGCGAGCTCGAGGTCGACCCGCCCCACGAGCCGCTGGCGTGGTTCAAGGAGGCCGGCCTCGGCGGGCTGCGGGTGCCGGTCGCCGAGGGCGGCGGCGGCGCCACGATGCGGGAGTTCTTCGCCACGCTCATCGCACTGGCCGAGGCCGACTCCAACCTGGCCCACATCGTGCGGGCCCACTACTGGTTCGTGGAGCAGCAGCTCCAGACCGACGACGCCGCCGCGCGGGCGCACGGCATCGACCTCATCACGTCCGGGGCGCTCGTCGGCAACGGCTTCAGCGAGCAGAGCGCCAAGCCGGTGGGGCTGCACTTCGACACCACGATCACCCCCGACCCCTCCGGTGACGGCGGCTTCCGGCTCGACGGCACCAAGTTCTACTCCACCGGGAGCATCTACTCCGACTACACCCAGATCTGGGCCGCAGCGCCCGAGGGCCGCATCGCCGGCGCCGTCATCCCGGTCGACCGCGCCGGGGTGACGATCGCCGACGACTGGGACGGCTTCGGCCAGCGCATGACCGGCACCGGCACCACCATCCTCGACGACGTGCGGGTCGAGCCCGGTGAGTTCTTCGACCTCGGCGAGCCCGACGGGCCCCAGGCCCCGAGCTACCAGGGCGCCTTCCTCCAGCTCTACCTGCAGGCCGTCACCGCCGGCGTGCTCCGCAGCGTGCGCAACGACGCGGTGGAGCGGGTGCGCAGCCGCACCCGCGGCTTCAGCCACGCCAACGTGCCCCAGCAGCCGCGCCACGACGCCCAGGTGCTGCAGGTGGTGGGGGAGATCTCGGCCGACGTGTTCGCCGCGGAGGCCATCGTGCTCGCCGCCGCCGACCGGCTCCAGGCCGCGGTCGACTCGGTCGTCGACGGGCTGCCGACCCCCGAGGCCGCCGAGGCCGCGCAGCTGGCCGCCGCCCAGGCCAAGGTGGCCGTGGACCGGTTCTCCTACGCCACCGCCGCCCGGATCTTCGACGTCGGCGGCGCCTCGGCGACCCAGCGGGTGCACAACCTCGACCGCCACTGGCGCAACGTGCGCACCATCGCGACCCACAACCCGACCTACCTCAAGGCCTCCGCGATCGGCGACCACGAGGTCAACGGCAGCGGCTTCCCGGGCAACGCCTACTTCTGACCCGACCGACCCCGGCGCCGGACCCCGCACCGGACCCCGCACCGTCCTCCTCCGGACCCCCCTCGAGAAAGGCCCCGCCATGTCCTCGGTCGGACTGACCTTCGTCGGCGCCGCCCTCTTCGTCAACGGCCTGCTGCTCCTCGGCAGGATCGACGCGAAGGGCGCCGGCGTCTTCAACCTCTTCGTGGGAGCGCTGCAGACGGCGATCCCGTTCTTCCTCATCGCCACCGCCGACACCCCCGACGAGATCCTCGGCGCCGCCGGGATCTTCCTGTTCGGGTTCACCTACCTCTACGTCGGCATCTGCAACCTGGCCGGCTACGCCAGCACCGGCGTCGGGTGGTACTCGCTGTGGGTCGCCGTCATGGCCCTCGGCTTCGGCGTCGTCACCATCGTCCGCTTCGACGACACCCCGACCGGCCTGCTCTGGCTGCAGTGGTCGGTGCTGTGGACGCTGTTCTTCCTCGTCCTGGCCCTCGGCCGCGAGCGGCTCACCGCCCTCACCGGTTGGTTCACCCTCATCCTGGCCTTCACCACCTGCACGGTGCCGGGCTTCCTACTCCTGCTCGGCGAGTGGGGGCGGGTGCCGACCTGGGCCGTGCTCGCCTCGATCGCCGCCACGGTGGTCGCGCTGGTCCCGCTCTCGCGCGTCGGCCTGGCCGACCCGGCGGCGTCCACCTCGGAGCCCACGGAGCCCCTGGAGCCCGCAGAGCCCGCCGGGGCCTCGGGGGAGCCCGGTGTGGACGCCACCGGTGGGATTCCGGGGCGCCGTCGCACGGAGCCGGCCGCGGTCTGAGGAGTCGGCGGCGACCACCGTCCGCCTAGGTTCGGGGCACACGGTCGCCGCCGGCGGCCGCCGAGGGACGACCGGGAGACGCCGTGGCCAAGCAGGACCGAGACATCGAGCAGATCTACGCCACCGACGAGGTGGTCGCCAAGCTGCGCCGGCTCGCCGACGCGCTGGAGAAGGGCGAGTCGTTCCGGATCCAGATCGCCGGGGAGCGCTTCCGGGTGCCGCAGCGCGCGCAGTTCTCCATCGAGCACGAGCGCGGTGACGGCGAGGAGGAAATCGAGTTTCAGCTGACCTGGTCGGTCGACGACGCGCCGTCGTCGGACGAGGGCGACGAGGCCGGCGGCGACGTGGTCTGACCCGTCGGCGGCACTGCGGCGCGGGTGCTCGCGGCGCCCGCCGGGGCCCCGACTCGACCACCGCTCGCCGGGTCGCCTCAGCCGGCGGTCTCGGGTCGGCCGACGTCGACGGTGGCGCCGTGCTGCTCGGCGAGCAGCACGGCGCCGGCGAGGTCGAGCCGCGTGCCGTCGAGTCTCGCCGAGGCCAGGTCGACGCCCGCGAGGTCGGCCCCGCGCAGGTCGGCGCCCGCGAGGTCGGCCTCGCGCAGGCTCGCCCCGCCCAGCCGCGCCTCGCGCAGGACCGTGCCGCTGAGGTCGGCCAGCGCGAGGTCGCTCTCACGCAGGTCGAGCCCGGTGAGGTCGAGCCCGGCGAGCCGGGCGCCCCGCAGGACGACGGCGCGCCACTGCCCGCCGACGACCCGCATCGGCCGGGTCGTGCACGAGGCGAAGGTGGAGCCCGTCGTCTTGCAGCCCTCGAAGGTCGCGTCGAAGAGGTTGCAGCCGCGTAGCTCGCAGCCCACGAAGGCCGTGGCCACGTGCACCGAGGAGTTGAGCCGGCAGGAGTCGAAGCGGCAGCGCTCGAAGAGCGCGCCCCTCGTCGTGACCTCGGAGAGGTCGACGCCGACGAAGGCGCAGTCGACGAAGCGGGCGGCGGCGAGGTCCTCGGCGTACCAGTCCTCTCCGCGGAAGGTCCGCCCCTCCGCGCCGTCGGGCGCCTCACCCACGAGAGGTCCCGGGTGGCTGGGTCACCGGGGTCACCGGGGTCACGGGGCTCACCGGGCTCACCGTAGCCAGGGGCGCCGACGGCGGCCCCCTCGGCAGGGTCAGCCGAGCGGCCACCAGGTCAGCCGCCGGGTCGCGCCCTGCTCCCACCACGCGAGGTCGACCCGCTCGGCGCGGCAGCGGGCGGGCAGCAGGTCGCCGAGGTCGCGGCGCAGCGAGTCCTCGTCGACGCCGGGGCCGGCCAGGTCGAGGGTGAGGTGCGGGTGCAGCTCGGCGTACCGCCCCTCGTAGGGCGGGCACTGCGGGAAGGCCTCGGCCAGTCGCGCGGTGAGCTCGCGGAAGGGCCCGTCGGGCTCCGGCACGAGGTGGAGCGTGCCGTCGGGGAAGCGCGCCACCCGCTCCAGCACCACCGCGAAGGCCGCCACCGAGGCCACCACGCGCCGCACCCGCTCGGTCTCGGCGGCGTCGGGGGAGGCCAGGAACGGCCCGAGCACGGTGACGTGGGCGTGGGTGAAGCCGGGGTCGCGCGACAGGTACGCCGCGTCCTGCCGGCCGGTGAGCCCGCGCACGAACCCGTCCAGCGGCGCCACCGGCACCTGCAGCACGCTGTGACCCGGCCACCTCACGCCACCATCCTCCCCGCCCGCGCCGGGCCCGCCCTCAGCGGGCCACGGGGTTGACCAGCTCCCCGGCGTAGAGCAGCGAGGAGGCCTGGTCGGCGAGGTCGACCATCTGCAGCGTGTTGCGCAGCTGGAGCCGGTTGAGGCAGGAGTGCCGGAAGGCGGGGCGACGCAGGTCGTAGGCAGCGACGGCGTCGGCGAGCTCCGGGTGCTCCTCGGCGTGCTGGTCGAGGCAGCGCGCGACCTCGGCCCAGAAGTCGTCCTGGTCGAGCACCCCGTCGACGTGCAGGATCGCGGCGAGGTGGCGCAGCACGCCGTCGAGGACGTCGGTGTGCAGCGCGAGCGCCTTGACGTCGGGCTCGACGTCGGCGCGCACCCGCTCCACCTCGGCCGGCAGCGGACGGTCGGGGTGCATGACCGCGACCTCCTCGCCGACGTCCTTCATCAGCGCCCGCACCGGCACGTGGTCGCGCAGCACGAGCACGAGGTTCTCCCCGTGCGGCATGAAGGCCAGGTCGTGGGCGAGCAGGCAGTGCACGAGCGGGCGCACGTAGGCGTGCAGGTAGCTGCGCAGCCACTCGCGCGCGTCCAGCGACGAGGCCTCGATCATCGCGGTGGCCAGCGCCCGCCCCTCGGCGTCGCGGTGCAGCAGCGAGGCCATGGTGGCCAGCCGCTCGCCGGGACCGGTCCGCGGCAGCGGGCTCTCGCGCCACAGCGCCGCGAGCATCTTGCGGTAGGGCGAGGTGGCGGTGTGGCGGTGGAAGGCGTCGCCGGTGTAGCCGACCGCCGCGCGCTCGCGCAGCACCGTGAAGCCGCAGCCGGCCAGCGTCGGGTCGCCGGCGACGAGGTCGGCCACCCAGTCGTTGACGGCGGGGGTGACGGCCATGTAGGCGGGGGAGAGCCCCCGCACGAAGCCCATGTTCTGGATGGCCAGGGCGGTCTTGACGTAGTGCCGCTCGGGGCGGTCGGTGTTGAAGAACGTGCGGATCGACTGCTGGGCCCGGTAGGCGTCGGGCCCCTCGCCGAGGTGCACGAGGTCGCGCCGGGCGAGGTCGGGGGCGAAGGTGACCGCGACCTTGCTGCGCCACTGCCAGGGGTGCAGCGGCAGGTAGGTGTAGTCGTCGGGGTCCAGGCCCAGCGCGAGCAGCCGCGCGGCGAAGCCCGCCCGCACCTCGGGGTCGAGCTCGCCGGCCCACAGCCGCTCCTCGCTGAGCCCGGCGCCCAGCGAGAGACGGGTGGCACTGCGCCGGGCGGCCAGCCACACCAGCCGCACCGCTCGCCCGGCCTCGGGGGCGTAGGCGGTGTAGTCGTCGAGGTCGAAGCCGATGCGCCCGTTGTTGGCCACGAAGCCGGGGTGGCCCTCGGTCATCGCCGCCTCGACCTCCTGGTAGTCGGCCCCGAGCAGCTCGGCCACCGGCACCCGGCGGTGCGCGAGCTTCCAGCAGGCCGCGGCCAGGGTGCTGGCGACCTCCTCGAGGTAGGTCGGCACCAGCGCGTCGGGGATGCCGAGCACGGGGGCGAGCTCGACGACGAGCTCCTGGGCGTCGAGGGGCGCGGGCTCGCCGTCCACGCGCCGCTCGAGGCTCTCCTCCTCGATCGCCCAGTGCTCCAGGGCCAGCCGCCGCGCCCGGAAGCGGTACGCCGCCCCGCGCCCGGTCTCCAGCAGCCAGGCCGCCGGGTCGGACGCCGCGGCCGCTTCCGGCGCGACGCCGGGCCCGGCCCCGGGGTCGGGCACGGGGGCGATGATCCGCTCGTGGGCGTACTCCGCGATCGCCTTGGCCACCAGGTGTCGCTGCGCGACGGCGAGGTGCTCCGGGGCGAGGTGGTCGGCGGGGTCGACGGCCCGCGGGGCCGGGCCCGTCGGGTCGGCGGCGTGCCCGGTGGGGTGCTCGCTCGGACGCTCGGACGGGTGCTCGGTGGGGTGGGTCAGCGTCATCGGGTGGTCTCCAGTCGGGAGAGGCGGGAGGCGGCGTGGGCCTCGCGGGTGCAGAAGGACAGGGCGGCGGTCTTGCCGGGCAGGGCGACGTGGCGGGCCACGACGAAGCCGGCCTCGGCGTTGAGCGCGGCGATGGCGTCGTTGCGCACGTCGGGCTCCACCACGACGCGGCGCACCGCGGGGTCGGCGAGGCAGTGGGCCATCACCGCGGCGAGGACCGCGCGGGTCAGCCCGGGGCGCGGTGACCCGGTGGGCGGGGCGACGAGCACGTGCATGCCCAGGTCGCCGGGCTCGAGCTCGGGCAGGTCGCGCAGGTGCGGGTCGGCGGCGGGGTCGTAGGTCTCGGCGAGGAAGGTCGGCTCCCCGTCGACGCGGCCCAGCCAGGCGTCGTGGGTGGGGGAGGCGGCGATGCCGACGTACTCGACGGCCACGTCGTCGTAGGTGGCGCCCTGCATCTGCCAGAAGGCCGAGCGCGGGTGGGTGACCCAGGCGTGGAGGAGCCGCAGGGTGGCGGGGTCGAGGGGCAGCGGGCCCAGGGTCGCCCTCACCGCGTCGCCCCCTGCCCGGCGGGGGCTCGGCGCAGGTGCTCGGGCACGCCGAAGCTCTGCACGGCCACCCGCTTCTCCAGGGGGTAGACCTCGCGGCCGGTGACGGCTGCGAGGATCGCGGAGCTGCGGTAGGCGCCCATGCCGAGGTCGGGGGCGACGAACCCGTGGGTGTGCTCCTCGCCGTTCTGCACGAAGACCTCGCGGCCGGTCCGGTCGACGGCGTAGCGGGAGTCGGCGAGGTAGCGGCCGCGCTCGTCGAGACGCAGCCGGTGGCGCACGGGGTCGAGGAAGTCCGGCACCGAGGCCTCGTAGCCGGTGGCGAGCACGAGGCCCTCGGTGCGCAGCCCGAAGTCCTCGCCGGTCTCGTCGTGGTGCAGGTCGAGGTCGTAGGCCTCGCCGTCCCAGCGGGCGCCGGTGAGGGTGGTGGCGCTCACCAGCGTGGTCCGCGGTCCGGCGCCCTGCACCCGCAGCCGGTAGTGCAGGTCGGAGATCTCGTCGACCAGGTCGCCGCTGATGCCCTTGTAGAGCGAGCGCTGCTCGCGCAGCAGCCGCTCGCGGGTGCCGGCGTCGAGGCCCTGGAAGTAGGCGGAGTACTCCGGCGAGGTCAGCTCGAGGGTGAGCTTGGTGTACTCCATGGGAAAGAAGCGCGGGCTGCGGGTCAGCCAGGTCAGCTCGTAGTCGTGCCCGGGCGACTCGGCCAGCAGGTCGCGGTAGATCTCGGCCGCGCTCTGCCCGCTCCCGACGATCGTGATCGAGCGCTGCCGCTGCAGCCGCTGCTTGTGCGGCAGGTAGTCGGCGGAGTGCAGCGCGGGCCCGCCGGCCGCGCGCACGCTGTCGAGCACGCGCGGGCGGGTGCCGACCCCGAGCACGAGGCGGCGCCCCAGCACGGTCCCGCCCGAGGCCGTCGTCACGACGTACGCCGCGCCCGCGGCCCCGTGGGGGTCGAGCCCCTCGTGCAGCCGGTCCCTCAGCCCCGGGTGGGCGTCGAGGTCGAGGTCGTCGGTGTGCTCGACGCGCACGACGGGGCAGCCGAAGCGCACCGAGGCGAGACCCTCGGCGGCCCAGCGGCAGTAGTCGTCGTACTCGCGGCGCAGCGGGTAGAACGACTCGCGCACGTAGAAGGGGTAGAGGTGCCCCGTCTGCTTGAGGAAGTTGAGGAATGACCACCGCGACGTCGGGTCGGCCATGGTGACCAGGTCGGCCAGGAACGGCACCTGGAGGGTCGCGTCGTCGAGCATCATGCCCGGGTGCCAGGCCAGCTCGTCGCGGGCCTCGAGGAAGACCGCGTCGAGGTCGTCGAGGGGGTCGGCGAGGCAGGCGAGGCCGAGGTTGAAGGGGCCCAGGCCGATGCCGACCAGGTCGTGCACCCGGCCGGTCGAGGGGGCGGCGGCGGTGGCGGAGGTGGAGGTGGAGGCGCTCACGCGGCCACCTCCCCGAGCAGCTCCTCGGCCAGGGCGACGCAGTGGTCCACGACGCCGAGCAGGTCCTCGGTGGTGGCCATCGGGTTGAGCAGGGTCAGCTTGAGCCAGCGCCGGCCCTCCAGGGTGGTGGCCGCGACCATGCCGAGGCCGCGCTCGTAGAGCGCCGAGCGCACCAGCGGCACCAGCCGGTCGGCGGAGTCCTCGTCGAGCCCCGGCGGGCGGTAGCGGAAGACCACCGTGCTCAGCTCCGGCACGGCCGCGAGCTCGACGCGGCGGTCGGCGGCCAGGTGCTCACCGACCTCGCGGGCCAGGCGGGTGACGGTGTCGACGTACTCCCCGATCACCTCCGGGCCCATCACGCGCAGCGTCAGCCACAGCTTGAGCGCGTCGAAGCGCCGGGTGGTCTGCAGGCTCTTGTCGACCTGGTTCGGGCTCGCCGCGCCGCCGGGGTCGCGGGGGTTGAGGTAGTCGGCGTGCCACGCCACGTGGCCCAGCGTGCGCGCGTCGCGCACGAGCACGGCGCTGGAGGAGACGGGCTGGAACCACGTCTTGTGGAAGTCGACGGTCACCGAGTCGGCCCGGTCGATCCCGTCGAGGCGCTCGCGCTGGGTGGGGGAGACCAGCAGCCCCCCGCCGTACGCCGCGTCCACGTGCAGCCAGCAGCCGTGCCGCTCGGTCAGGTCGGCCACCTGCGCCAGCGGGTCGATGGCGCCGAAGTCGGTCGTGCCGGCGGTGGCGACGACCGCCATCGCGGTGCGGCCCTCGGCCGCGACGGCGTCGAGGGCGTCCGCCAGGCGGGCGGGGTCGAGCCGGCGCCGGGCGTCGACCCCGACGGCCACGACCGCCTCGGCGGGCAGGCCGAGCAGACGGGCCGACTTCTGCACGCTGAAGTGCGCGTCGACCGAGGCCAGCACCCGCAGGTCGGCGAGCGCCGCCCCGGCGGCGAGGGCGCGGTCGCGGGCCAGGTGGAGGGCCTGGAGGTTGGACTGCGAGCCGCCGCTGGTGAAGATCCCGTCGGCGACCGTGCCGGCGCCGGCGCCGGTGACCCAGCCGATGCGCCCCGCGGTCCACGCCACCAGGTGGCGCTCGACGAAGGTGCCGGCGACGCTCTGGTCGAAGGTGTCGAGACTGGCGTTGACCCCGGAGACGAAGACCTCGGCCAGCAGGGCGGGGATCACGACGGGGCAGTTGAGGTGGGCGGCGTAGGTCGGCTCGTGGAACCACACCGTGTCGTCGAGCCACAGCCGACCCATCTCCTCCAGCGCCGCCGCCGGGTCCTCGAGGGGGGCGTCGAGGTCGACGTCGAGCACCGGCTTGGCCGCCTGTGCCGGGCCGACCCCGGTCGCCGGGCCGGACACCCGGGTCAGGGCGTCGGCGAGGTGGTCGACGCCGAGGCGCATCGAGGCGACGTAGGCGTCGGCGTGGTCGGGGTGGAACAGGTGCGCCAGGGCGCGAGGGGAGGGGGGCACCGGAGATCCTTCCGAGATCAGGTCAGGTAAGGCTCACCTTAGTTAGGTTGGCCTAAGTCTGCATCCGTGGTCTCGGAGGACGAACGTCGCCCCATGCCCCGGTGGTGGGGAAGGAGCCCTTCGAGACGTCGCTGCGCGCGCTCCCCAGGGACCACGCCGGCGACCGACGCCCCTGCGGGCCGTCACGGTGGTTGAGGAGGGAGCCCCTCGAGACGCTCGCTCCGCAGCGACCACGCCAGCGACCCGTCACGGTGGTTGAGGAGGGAGCGCCAGCGACCGTCTCGAAACCACCCACGCACGCGGTGGTCGAGGAGGGAGCCCCTCGGGGCGCTCGCTCCGCAGCGACCACGCCAGCGACCCGTTTCGGTGGTTGAGGAGGGAGCGCCAGCGACCGTCTCGAAACTACCCACCCGCGTGGTGGTCGAGGAGGGAGGCCCTCGAGACGCTCGCTCCGCAGGAGCCACGCCAGCGACCCGTCACGGTGGTTGAGGAGGGAGCGCCAGCGACCGTCTCGAAACCACCCACGCACGCGGTGGTCGAGGAGGGAGGCCCTCGAGACGCCTGCTCCGCAGGAACCACGTCAGCGACCGTGTCGACAGCAGCCGCAGGTATCGTCTCCCGCCACTGCGCGCGATCGGTCACCGCGAGCGCTGTCGACCCCACGACGCGGGGGCGCTTCGCGTCGCCGGCCGGGTCGCCCGAGAAGTGGCGGCGTACGACGGGTCGAGGACCGCCGCAGGTGTCGTCTCCCGCCACTCACCGACGCCGACCACCGGGCCGACCCACGCGCCGGTCACCGGGCCGACCCACGCGGCGGTCACCGGGCCGGTCACCGGGCTGGTCACCGGGCCGGTCGCAGGGTCGGGAACCCCGGTGCACCGGGGCCGTGCACCGCCTCCCGCGCGAGACGGTCGTCGCTGACGCTCCTCCCTGCTCGACCACCGCCGCCCACGCCGACCCGGCGACCGTCGGGGACCTCAGTCCCCGACGGCCAGGAGTCGCTCGACCTCGCCGAGCAGTCGCGCCCGCAGCGGCGCACCGCGCTCGCTGAAGCTGCGCTGCGCGGCGACGTAGGCGGCCTTGCCCTCGGCGGTCTCGATGCGCACGGGCTCGAAGCCGAGGTCGGCCAGGTCGTAGGGCGCGGCCCGCATGTCGAGCTCGCGGATGTCGCGGGCCAGCTCGAAGCAGTCGGCGACGAGGTCGGAGCAGATCATCGGCGTGAGTCGGAAGGCGTGCTTGTAGAGGTCCATCCCGGCGTGCAGGCAGCCGGGCTGCTCGAAGTCGGGCCGGTCGGCGGCGCTCGGCGCGAGGGTGTTGAGCGGGGTCGCGGTGGGGGTGAAGAAGCGGAAGGCGTCGAAGTGGGTGCAGGTGATGCGGTGCGACTCCACCACCGCGTCGGTGCCCTCGCGGCCCAGCCGCAGCGGCCAGTCGTGGCGGGTCTCGTCGGCGCGGTGCACCATCGCCCACTCGTGCAGCCCGAAGCAGCCGAAGGCGGCCGGCCGCGCCGCGGTCGCGGCCAGCAGGCGGCGCAGCGCCTCGAGCAGCGGGCGCTGGGCCGCCACGTGCTCCACGCCGACGGCCGGCGGGTCCCCGGCGTACCCCTTGAGCCCGGCGTACGCCGTGGCGTCGCCCCCGAGCGCGGCTCCGAAGCCGGGGTGCCAGCGGCGCAGCTGGGTAGGGCGCTGGGAGTAGTAGGTGAAGAGGAAGTCGTGCACGGGGTGCTTGACGCTGGCCCCGCGCCGCGCGAGGTGAGGGGCGAGGAAGGCGTCGACCCGCTCGGCGTGGGCGGCGGCCCGTGCGCGCCAGGTGTCCTCGTCGAGCACGAGCGGCTGCGCGGTCGGGGTCACCGTGTGGATTATCCGCGGCTCGTCGTCGAGGGCCCAGTCGAGGAGGCCGGTCGAGGGGGCCGGTCGAGGGGGCGCCTCGGGTTCGGCCCCGCGCGGCCCGCCTCGCTAGGGTCGAGGGGTGCGCATCGCGAGATTCACCACCGGCGAAGACCCTCTCTACGGCGTCGTGACGGGGGAGGTGGACGAGTTCGGTCAGCCCGACGAGGACAGCGTCGTCGTGGCCCTGGCCGGCGACCCGCTCTACGTCGGCGTCAAGCTGCTCGACCAGGAGCACAAGCTCTCCGACGTGCGCCTGCTCGCGCCGGTGCTGCCGCGCAGCAAGGTCGTCGGCATCGGGCGCAACTACGCCGCCCACGCCGCCGAGCTGGGCCACGACCTGCCCGAGGAGCCGCTGATGTTCCTCAAGCCCAACACCAGCGTGGTGGGCCCGGGCGACCCGATCTTCTACCCCCGCCAGACCCGTGAGCTGCACTACGAGGGCGAGCTGGCCGTGGTCATCGGCCGCATCTGCCGCGACGTGCCGCCCGAGCAGGCCACCGACGTCATCCACGGCTACACCATCGCCAACGACGTGACCGCGCGCGACCTGCAGCGCTCCGACGTGCAGTTCACCCGCGCGAAGGGCTTCGACTCCTTCTGCCCGCTGGGGCCGTGGATCGAGACCGACCTCGACCCGCAGCACTTCAAGGACGGGGTGTCGGTGCGGACCTTCCTCAACGGCGAGACCGTCCAGGACGGCTCGACCGCCGACATGATCTTCGACATCCCCGCGCTGGTGGCCCACGTCTCCAGCGTCATGACGCTGCTCCCGGGCGACGTCATCCTCACCGGCACCCCCGAGGGCGTCGGTCCGATGGAGGTGGGCGACGAGGTGGAGATCTCGATCGCCGGCCTCGGCACCCTCACGAACAAGGTGGCACAGCGTTGAGCACCACGACCCCCGGCACCGACCGTCCCGTCCGCGTGCGGATGGCCCCGAGCCCCACCGGCAGCCCGCACGTCGGCCTGGTCCGCACCGCGCTCTACAACTGGGCCTTCGCGCGCCACCACGGCGGCACGTTCGTCTTCCGCATCGAGGACACCGACACCGCCCGCAACACCCAGGAGTCCTACGACGCCCTCGTGGACCTCTTCCACTGGCTCGGCCTGGGCTGGGACGAGGGGCCCGAGGTCGGCGGCGACCACGGGCCCTACCTGCAGTCGCAGCGCGGTCACCTCTACGTCGACGCCCTGGCGCGCCTGGCCGAGGCCGGGCACACCTACCGCTGCTTCTGCACCACCGAGGAGATCGACGCGCGTCGCAAGGCGTCGGGCTCGAAGATCCTGGGCTACGACCGCTTCTGCCGCGACCTGACCGCCGAGCAGGTCGCGGCCTTCGAGGCCGAGGGCCGCTCGGCCGTCGTGCGCTTCAAGATGCCCGACGGCGAGATCGCCTTCGACGACCTCGTGCGCGGCACGATCACCTTCCACTCCGACCACGTGCCCGACTACGCGCTGGCCCGCGCCAACGGCGACCCGCTCTACACGCTGGTCAACCCCGTCGACGACGCGCTCATGGAGATCACCCACGTGCTGCGCGGCGAGGACCTGCTCTCCAGCACCCCGCGCCAGATCGCGCTCTACGCCGCCCTGGCCGACGTCGGCATCGGCACGGGCGCGCCGTACTTTGGCCACCTGCCCTACGTCATGGGCCAGGGCAACAAGAAGCTCAGCAAGCGCGACCCCGAGGCCAACGCCCTGGGCTACCGCGAGGCCGGCTTCCTGCCCGAGGGCCTGCTCAACTACGTCGCCCTCCTCGGCTGGGCGATCGCCGCCGACCGTGACGTCTTCACGCTGGAGGAGATGGTCGAGGCCTTCGAGATCGGCGACGTCAACCCCAACCCGGCCCGCTTCGACCTCAAGAAGGCCGACGCGATCAACAGCTCCCACATGCGGCTGCTCTCCACCGAGGACATCGCCCACCGCGCGCTGCCCTTCCTCAAGGCCGCCGGCGTCGTGTCCGACCCGGTGGGCGACGCCGACGCGCAGCTGCTCGAGCTGGCGATGCCGCTGGTCGCCGAGCGGATCAACAAGCTCACCGAGGCCGTCGACATGCTCGGCTTCCTCTTCGTCGAGGAGGCCGAGTTCACCCGCGACCCCGCCGACGTCGAGAAGCTGGTGGCCACCGACGACGGCCGCGCGGTCGTGCAGGCCTCCCACGACGCCCTGGCCGGTCTGGAGCAGTGGTCGACGGCCGCCATCCAGGAGGCGCTGCAGGCGCGCCTGGTCGACCAGATGGGCCTCAAGCCCCGCCACGCCTTCGGGCCGGTGCGCGTCGCGGTGACCGGCCGCAGGGTCTCCCCGCCGCTCTTCGAGAGCCTCGAGCTGCTCGGTCGCGAGCGCGGCCTGGCCCGCCTGGAGGGGGCACTGGGCGCGTGAGCGACCACGCCCCCGCCCGTACGCCGGAGCCGCTGGAGTACCAGCGGCTGCTGCGCGCCGGTCGGCCGGGGGCGTGGCGCCCCCTCGTCGGCGTGGTGGCCCTGGTGGCCCTCGTGCTGCTGGCCCAGGTGGTCGTCGTCTCGGTGCTCAGCGTCTACCTGCTGCTCACCGGCGTCGACGGCGCCGAGGCCTCGAGACGACTGTCGGGCGCCGACGAGGTCACCCCGGTCTTCCTCGCCGTGGTCAACCTCGGGTGGGCCGCGGCGATCCCGGCGACGTGGCTGGTGCTGTGGAGCGTGCACCGGCTGCGGCCGGGCTGGCTGGCCTCGGTGCGTCCGCGCATCCGGTGGCGCTGGTTCGCCACCTGCCTGGGGCTGGCGCTGCTGGCACTCGTGGCGACCCTGGTGGTCTCGGCCGTGCTGCCCGCCCAGGGCGAGAGCACGCAGGTCAGCGGGCAGGTCAACGACTTCTCGCGCACCACCCGCGACTTCCTGCTGGTGATCGTGCTGCTGACCCCGCTGCAGGCGGCGGGGGAGGAGTACGCGTTCCGCGGCTACCTCACCCAGGTCTGCGGCGGGCTCGTGCGCCAGCGCTGGGTCGCCGTCGTCGTGCCGGCGCTGCTGTTCGCCCTGGCCCACGGGCTGGGCCAGGACCTGCCGATCTTCTTCGACCGCTTCGCCTTCGGCCTGGTCGCGGGCGCCCTGGTGGTGCTCACCGGCGGGCTCGAGGCGGGCATCGCGATGCACGTGCTCAACAACTTCTTCGCCTACGGCCTGGCCCTGGCCTTCGGCGACATGACCTCCGCGCTCAACCCCACCGGCGGGAGCTGGTGGAGCATCCCCGTGACGCTCACGCAGTCGCTGGTCTTCCTCGCGCTGACCCTCGCCGTGGCCCGCCGGCAGGGCGTCGAGCGGGTCTCCGGACGCCTCGACTTGGTCGGCTCCAGACGTCCCGTGTAATGTTTTGTCCGGCCCGGAGACGGGCCGAGCAGCAGGTCCGACGAACTCGGGTCGACTGCGATTGGGATATGGTGTAATTGGCAACACGACTGGTTCTGGTCCAGTTATTCTAGGTTCGAGTCCTAGTATCCCAGCTGACAACCGGCAGGATCGCGGCCGCGAGGCCGCGATTTTGTGCGAGACGAGAGCTTCGGCTAACGTTCCGCGAGTTGTCAGGGAGACGCCGCGAGGCAGATCCCAGCAGCACCGCAAGGCCCCCGTTGTGTAGCGGCCTAGCACGCCGCCCTCTCACGGCGGTAGCGCCGGTTCGAATCCGGTCGGGGGTACAAGCAGACGAAGGCCCGGCTCCTCGGAGCCGGGCCTTCGTCGTTCCCGGACGGGTCCGTCCGTGGTGCCCTCAGGCGCAGAGCCCGGCGGCCGCGGCCTCCTCGGCGTCCTGCTCCGAGGCCCCGCCGCCGTCGACCGGGTCGGCTGCGGAGATGGCGCCCCCGCGGAACTCCCGGCCCAGCGACTCGTCGGCCTTGATCCGCTTCCACAGCGCGTCGGCCTCCGCGGTCCAGACAAGACGGTTGGGATCGGGCTCGTAGGCCTCGAACGGCACGCTGATGAAGCGGATCTTGGTCAGGCCGGTGTCGCGGAACTGGCGGGCCAGCTGGGTCAGGTCGCGCAGGCTGTCGATCTGGTCGTCGACCTCGATGGAGTCGGTGGCGGCCTTGAGGAACTGGTAGACGCGGTCGACGCGGGTGAGGGTGCCGGCGGAGAAGACCTTGTTGACCATGGAGGCGATGAAGGCCTGCTGGCGCTTCATCCGGCCGATGTCGCCGGTCGACGACAGCACCGTGCGCTCACGCACGTAGTTGAGGGCCTGCTGGCCCTCGAGCTCTTGGACGCCGGCGTCGAAGTAGATGTCGTGCTCGGGGTCGTCGACGTCCTTGGGGATGCAGACCTCCACCCCGTCGACGGCGTCGACCATGTCCTTGAAGCCGTTGAAGTCGAGGACCACGAAGTGGTCGATGTAGATGCCCGTGAGCTGCTCGACGGTCTGCACGGTGCACAGCGGGCCGCCCACGGCGAAGGCGGTGTTGAACATCGCCGCCTCGGCGCCGGGGATCTCCTCGCCGTCGACGCGGCACGCGGGGCGGTCCACGATCGCGTCGCGGGGCAGGCTCACGCCGTAGGCCTCCTGGCGGTCGGCCGAGACGTGCACCAGGATCGTGGTGTCGGCGCGCTGGCCGCCGCCGGTGAGCCCGTCGATGTCGTTGCCCTCGCCGTCGCGGTTGTCGGAGCCCATCACCAGGATGTTGAGCGGCTCCAGCGGGGCTTCGTCGGCGACGTCCTCCTTCTCCACGACGTGGGGGATGGCGCTGCCGGCCGCGATGTTGTCGTCGAGGCGCTGGTAGGCCAGGGTCACCGCGGCGGCGGTCAGCAGGGCCAGGCACAGCTGGGTGGTCAGCACGACCCGCAGGACCGTGCGCCGGTGGCGACGCGCCATCGTGCGGTGGCCCCCTCCAGCGGCTGCGGCGCCGGTGCGGGTGCGGCCCGGGCGGCGACGCCGCCCGCGACGCGGCGCCGTCTGGGAGGGCGCCTCGGCCGCGGGGTCGGAGCCCGCGGGCGGTGTCGTGTCGTGATTCACCCCACCATCGTCGCAGGCCCCTGCACGGGCGGGCTCCCGCCGTGTCCGATTCCCGCCGGTCCGGCCACCGGGCATCGGCCATGATGAGCACGTGACCCCGCCCAGCGACCTCGACCCCGCGTCCTGCTACGGCGCGGTGAAGTCACGCGACCGCCGCTTCGACGGGATGTTCTGGACCGCGGTGCGCACCACCGGCATCTACTGCCGTCCCTCCTGCCCCGCCCGCACCCCGGCGCCGGGCAACGTCACCTTCCACCGCAGTGCGGCCTCGGCCCAGGCCGCCGGCTACCGCGCCTGCAAGCGGTGCCTGCCCGACGCGGTGCCGGGCAGCCCGCAGTGGGACGTCGCCGCCGACGTCGCCGGGCGGGCCATGCGGCTGATCTCCGACGGCGTCGTCGACAGGGAGGGCGTCGAGGGTCTCGCCGCCCGCCTGGGCTACACCCCGCGCCACCTGACCCGTCTGCTCACCGCCGAGCTCGGCGCCGGCCCGCTGGCCCTCGCCCGGGCACGGCGGGCGCAGACCGCGCGGGTGCTGGTGGAGACCACCGACCTCGGGCTGGCCGACGTCGCCTTCGCCGCCGGCTTCTCCAGCGTGCGGCAGTTCAACGACACGGTGCGCGCGGTCTACGCCGCGACCCCGTCGCAGCTGCGCGGTGCGGGCCGACGTGCCGGCGGCGCGGGCGGCGCGGGCGGTGCGGGCCGTGCGGGAGACGTGGGCGGGGCGGGCGGCGTGGAGGGCGGGGACCCGTCCGGCTCGCGGGGCGCGGACGACCCGGTGGCCCTCGCGGTCGTGGGGCTGCGGCTCGCCGTACGCACGCCCTTCGCGGGCCAGGCGCTGCTGGCCTTCCTGGCCTACCACCTCGTGCCGGGCGTCGAGGTCTCCGGGCCGGGGTGGTACGCCCGCACGCTCGACCTGCCCCATGGCCACGGCACGCTGCGCCTCGACCTCGACCCGGCCCTCGACGCCGCGCCGGCGGGGGAGACCGTGCTCGTGCCGGTGACCCTCGCCCTCAGCGACCTGCGCGACACGACCGCCGCCCTCGAGCGGGCCCGCCGGCTCGTCGACGCCGACTGCGACCCGCTGCCGGTCGCCGAGCACCTGGCCGAGGACCCCGTGCTGGGCCCCCTGGTGCGGGCCACGCCGGGTCTGCGGGTGCCCGGGCAGGTGGACGGCCCGGAGACCGCGATCCGCACCGTGATCGGCCAGCAGGTCAGCGTGACCGGCGCGCGCACCGTCACCGGTCGCGTCGTGGCCGAGCACGGACGCGTCGTGCGCACCTCGACCCCGGGGCTGACCCACCTCTTCCCCAGCTCCGCGGCGCTCGCCGCCGCCGACCCCGAGACGCTCCCGATGCCGCGCGCCCGCGGCCGGGCCCTCGTCGCCCTCGCCGGCGCCCTGGCCTCGGGCCACCTCGCGCTGGACCGCGGCACCGCGCGGGCCGAGGTCTGGAAAGCGATGGTGGCGCTGCCCGGCATCGGTCCCTGGACCGCCGACTACGTCGCCATGCGCGCCCTGGGCGACCCCGACGTCTTCCTGCCCACCGACCTCGGCGTCCGCAACGCGCTGCGGCGTCTGGGCCACGACCCGGTCGCCACGATCGAGGCGGCCGAGCGGTGGCGGCCCTGGCGCTCCTACGCGCTGATGTACCTGTGGGACACCCTCATGCCGCCGGCCGCATCCGCCCCTCCGGCGGACGCCCGCGCCGCCGCCGTCACCACGGGCGCCGCGAGCCGGGCCGCGAGCCGGGCCG